>JAPLPC010000203.1 GCA_026400425.1 Hyphomicrobiales bacterium
CCGCAGCACCCAGCGATGGAGGGTGCCGGCGTTCCGCAGCATGCTGCTGCGCCGGGGACGCCACTTTCGACCCCTCCCCGCGTGCAAACGCCTGTCTCAGGTAGTTCGAGTTCGACCCGTTCCGCCGCGGCGCGGTCGCCGGCGATGTCCGCCGCGATCGAGCGCACCTGTTCGTAGCCAGTCACCATGAGAAACGTCGGGGCGCGGCCGTACGATTTCATGCCGGCGATATAGAGCCCCTGTTCGTCCTGGGCGAGCTCGCGCGCACCGTGAGGCCGCACCGTTCCGCAGGAGTGCTCGTTCGGATCGATGAGCGGTGCCAGTGCGGCCGGTGCCTCGATGGCGGGGTCAAGGCGGAGCCTCATTTCGCTGAGAAACGAGAGATCGGGCCGGAAACCGGTCGCCACGACGAGCTCGTCCACGACGACATGCCTGCCGCAGCGGGCGGAGCCGGCACCGATACGGATGCTACTTCCGGACGATGTGAATTGGGAAACGGCGAACCCAGCTTCGACTTCGATCGCGCCCGCATCGACCAAAGATGCGAAAGCGGCACCAAGTTCGCCGCGGGCGGCTAACTTGTCGTTGGGTCCGCCGCCGAATGATTTCGATGGGTCGCTCCCGCGCAGCAGCCATATCACGCGCGTTCCAGCTACTTCACCGCCGAGACGGGCGAGCTCCGTCAGCGTTCCGATCGCTGAATGGCCGGCGCCGAGCACTGCCACCGTCCTGCCAGCATAGCGCTCGCGCGCTTTGCCGCGTACATCGGGCATTCCATAGGCGATCCGATCGCTGAATTCGCGCTCTCCGGCAGCCGGCAGGCCGTTTGCTCCCGCGGGATTTGGCGAGGACCAGGATCCGGACGCGTCGATCACGGCGTCTACGAAAAGAATCTCGCTGCTCTTGCCGTTTTGATACCTTATCTCGAACGGTGCCTTGTCCCGGCCCGCGGTCTTCGCCTTGTCGAACCCCACCCGGCCGATGGCATCCACTCTGCTGCTCGTCCGGACGAATTCGCGCAGCACCGTCCGGGTGGCCAGCGGCTCGATGTAACGCTCAAGCAGCTCCGCTCCCGTGGGGTAGGAATCCGGCGCTGGCGGCTTCCATCCGGTCGGCCCAAGGAGACGGGCAGCCGCCTTGTCGATGTTATATTCCCATGGAGAGAAGAGCTGCACGTGGCGCCACTGCCGTATGGCGTCACCGGCGGCGTCGCCGGCCTCCAGCACGACAGGGATCATTCCTCGCTCCAGGACGTGCGCGGCTGCTGCCAGACCCACCGGGCCTGCGCCGATGAGGGCGACGGTCTTCGACATCGAAACCTCCCATATTTCTAGTATTAACGAAATAATTGGCGGGTGCTTGTCAGGCCGCCGACTTTGAACCCGCGCACTTCTCGTCCACGCAACATTCCTCGACAAGGAAATCGACCAGCCCCTGCATGTTCGCGTAGCGCGCGTGGCAGACGAGGGTCGTCGACTCCCGGAGTTGGGAGATCAGGTCTACCGAGACTAGGGTCTTGATGTGGTGCGACAGCGTCGAAGCGGGGATCTTGAGCTTGTCCTGCAACCGACCGACCGGCATCCCGGCCTGTCCGGCGCGAACCAGCACGCGGTAGATCCGGAGGCGGGTCGGATTTCCAAGAGCTTCGAGCTTGCGCGCTGCGTCTTCGATCTTCATGTCGGAATACTGCCTCCGCCTCCACCGCGAGTCAACCATATTTCTAGAATAATAGAACTTCGGTTCGATTGATCAGCTCTATGGAGGTGAAGCGTCGGTCAACACCGCGTCCGTTTAGAGGCTCAGCCTGACCAGAGCAGGGACAGGACTGATCATCCGCAAGAGGCGAAGCCGATTTTCGCGTTACAAAACAATTATATCGCTTGCGCCAGAAATCTTCGCGCCGGGGCCGAAGTCGGCACTCCTCGCGGCACGACGATCTTCGTTTGTTTGACGATCTCAACACCATCGATCTGCAATGACACCAGACTTCCGCTTTTCACCTCGTCGCAAACAGACGCGGCCATGACGATGGAAATCCCGTAATTCGCCCTGACCGCTCGCTTGACCACGCAATACGTTTCCGGTACCGGTTGCCTTTTCGCCTCCTAGGATCCTCTGCTCCAGCAATTCCCGGGGCTTTATGCTCGCACGCCCTGCCCACGGATGCTGCGGCGCGACTATGAGCGTAAGCGGCGCTCGGAGCCATGAATGTGCTTCGAATCCCTCCGCTTCGAACCACTGTTCGACAATGGCGAGGTCCGCCTCTCCGCGTTTGAGGCGTTCACTTACGTCGGGATTGCTTCCGATCCAGAGCTCCGTCTCCGTCGTGTCCACCGACCTGAACGAGGTTAACACGGGCTGCAGGAGATAGACGCCGATGTTGCTCGCCACAGCCAGTCGCAATGGCGCACCCGAAATCAGATGGCACGCTCTTTCAGCGGTTGCGATCAGCGCCACCGCGAGGGGTCGAAAAGCTTCTCCCTGCGGCGTGGCCACGATGCTTCCGTTCGAACGCACGATGAGGCGGGCGGCCAGTTCCTTTTCCAATTGGGCGATATGATCGAGAACCGTGGACGGAGCCAGCTTGAGGCTACGCGACGCCGCCCGAAGGCCGCGTTCGTCAAGAACCTTAAGAAATGTTTTGGCGTGCAGAAGGCTGAGCATCGGAAACGCCGTTTATGTCGTTGACCGCATAACGCGGGATACGCCCGTTGATGACGTCGATTATGCTTTCGGCCGCCGAACGTTCGATTTCTTTGCGTACGCTTGTGACCGCAGACCCGATGTGCGGAGTCAACACGGTCGGTGCGCCACGCCTGCGAAGCCGCGGCTCGATTTCGTTCGGCCTGGGTTCGCGGGCCCAATCCTCGCATTCGAACACGTCGGCGGCATAACCCGCGAGATGGCCCGCATCGATGGCGTCGGCGATGGCCGCTTCATCGACGAGCGAGCCGCGGGCGGGATTGACGATGCGAGCGCCGCGTTTGACCCGGGCAATGGTGCCGCGATCGAACGTGTGAAGGGTCTCGGGGTTGAGCGGAAGCGCGAGCACCAGGAAGTCGGATTCGGCCAGAAGCCGGTCTCGATCGGCCATCGTGACGTTGCAGGCCAGCGATTCGGGCGGCTCGGCAACAGCCGCATCCCAAGCCAGGATACGGCAGTGAAATCCGGTGAGGCGTTCCGCAATCGCGCGGCCCACGCATCCGAATCCGAAGATGCCGACGGTGGAACCGGCGAGACCGGCACCGTAGAAACTGGGCCGCCAACCCGAAAAGCCAGACGAGCGGATCTGATCGTCGGCGGCCGGAATGCTCCGGCCCAGCGAAAGCATCATGCCGACGGCAAGCTCCGCCGTCGGCACCGTCAGCAGATCCGGAACGATCGACACCCACACGCCCGCATCCGTGCATGCAGCGACATCGACGTTGTCGAACCCTTTCAGAGCGGCGCCGACAATGCGCAGATCGGGGCAAGCCTCGATGAAGCGCCGATCGATCAGATCCGTCATGAAAGTGAGCACGCCGAACGCATTGCGGCAACGCTCCGTTACCTCGGCCGGCGACCACGGATCTTGCGATTCGTTTTGTTCGACGCTGGCGTGTCGATCCAGAAGCTGCCGGGTTTCCGGAAAGATGAGGTTCGTCACGACGATCTTGGGCTTAGCGTGCACGTTAAGTTCCTATTTCAAAGCTTTGCGGAGAGCCGCGCCGACGGCATCGACGATGATCACGCAGGCCAGGATCGAAAGCAGAATGGCTGACACCTGATCGTAGGCGATCAACCGCAGCGCCCCCATCAGCTCGAAGCCAATGCCGCCTGCCCCGACGATCCCAAGCACCGTGGACGCCCTGAAGTGATACTCCCACCGATATACGGCGATGTCGGCGAGTTGGGGCAGCACCTGCGGCAGCACCGCGTGAGCGATGACCTGGAACGACGTGGCGCCGGAAGCCCGCGCCGCTTCGATCGGTTTCGGATCGACATGTTCGATTGCCTCGGCGAAGAATTTGCCGACCATGCCGATGGAATGAAATCCAAGCGCCAGAACGCCCGGCAATGCTCCAAAGCCCACGGCCGCAACGAACAGCACGCCTAGAATGAGTTCGGGCACCGAGCGAAGGGCGGCAAGTAGGGTTCTCGCAACGTGATAGACGACCGGATGCGGACTGGTGTTGCGGGCCGCAAAGACAGCGAGGGGCAGCGAAAGCACGAATGCGAATGCTGTCCCTGCGATCGACATGGCCAGCGTATCGAGAAGCGGCTTTAGCCAACGCTGCCACCGGGAGAAGTCTGGAGGAAACATTTCCGAAGCGAGTTGCGCGATGGCTGGGCCACCCTCGATGAACCGGCGCGCATCGAAGAAGCCCGTCGCAGCGAACGCGGCGATGCACGCAGCGACGACGAGCGACACCAGCCCTGCCTGGCGGGACTTGGAGCGCCGCTCGCTGGCCAGAATGGTGTCGTAGGCGGCTGGCATCGTCACGCGCTACTTTACCTTGGCCAGGTCAAGATCCAGGATCTTCGCCATATCGCGGAGCACGTCGTAGGCCTTGTCGTCCGTCGGCGCGAAGCCTTCGACCCGGAACGACTTCAGAATGCCCGGATCCTTGATATCCAGGAAAGCAGCTCGGACGGCTGCCTTCAGTGTTGGGTCCAGATCACCCTGCAGGGTGAGCGGATAATTCGGAATTGGGTCTGACAGGCCGATCTGAACGACCTTGGCGGGATCGATCGTCTTGCGCTCGATCAATGTGCGGTAGATTTGTTCCGACAACGCGCCTGCGGGCACCTGTCCCGCCTGGACGGCGCGGGCCACCGCATCATGCGTGCCGAGGTGCACGACCTTGTAGTCAGTGTCCCCCATCAGACCGTTCTTTGCCAGATGGGCGCGCGGAGCCAGATGGCTCGATGTCGAGGCCGCGTCACCGAAGCCGAATGGCTTCGCTTTGATGTCCGCGATCGACTTCACAGGCCCTTCCGCGTTGGCGATCAGGATAGAGTTGTAGAACGGCTTTCCCTTCTCCACGCCGACCGGCTTTGGATTTGGCTAGAACATAGGAGAACGGCCCGAAGTAACCGACCTCGATCCGACCGAAGCGCATGGCCTCGATCATGGACGAGTAGTCCGTGGTGACGATGATCTCGACTTTCTTGCCGAGCGCCTTTTCGAGGTAATCCTTCAAAGGCTGCGCGTTCTGAATGATCGTCGCGGCATTCTCGTCGGGCAGCAGCGCAACGCGCAGCGTGTCGGGGTTCCGGGCGAACGACGCGCCGGGCAGCAGCGCGGCTGCTATTGCGCCGGAGAGCAATCCTGTCAAAACTGTTCTTCGCAACATCGATATTTCCTTCAGGCTGCTTCGGTGATTTTCGATTGATCCGGAGCGGTCGTTCCGTAGATTTTGTCCAGGCCCGCGGGCAGAAGAGTCGATGGCCTGCCATCGAAGACGATCCGGCCGGACGAGACGCCGATGATCCGGTCGGCATATCGGCGGGCGAGTTCGACCTGGTGGAGGCTGACGATCACGGTGAGGCCATGCTGCCTGGCGATGGCGCGCAGCAGGCCCATGACCTGATCCGCACTAGCGGGATCGAGCGAAGCCACGGGTTCGTCGGCAAGAATGATGCGCGGTTGCTGAGCCATCGCGCGGGCTATCCCGACGCGTTGTTGCTGGCCGCCGGACAGCTGGTCTGCCCGGTGTAGCGCCCGGTCCAGCAGCCCGACCTGCTCGAGACATTCAAGGCCGATCGATTTATCCCGCGGGGGCATGCCGAACAGCGTGCGGAACGCGCTATGGTAGGATAGGCGGCCGGTGAGCACGTTTTGCAATGCTGTCAAACGGCCGATGAGATGGTGCTGCTGGAACACCATTCCAGTCGCCCGGCGATGCCGGCGGAGCGCTTTGTTACTGGCGAAGATCGACTGCCCGCGCCCGTCCCGGATGGTGCCTTCGCTGGGGCGCACCAAACCGTTCAGACATCGCAACAAGGTCGACTTACCCGCGCCTGATGCTCCGAGCAGGACGGTGAAGTCGTTGGCCACGAAGTTGGCCTTCACGCTCTGCAGCGCCGTCACGCGGTTGGCGTAGCGAACCGTAACATTGTCGATGCTGAGCATGGGCGGTTCCCGAACGCTAAATTGATCCGCGACCGGCGAATGATCGGAAATTCCGAACAATCGCGCCATCTGATCGCTTAAGTCGAATTAGCAGCGCAGGATGACAGGCGGATGACCTGGTCGCTCCGGGCAGTGCGGATTGCAATCGATGTCGATGCCGGCGGCATCGTGAGTTGTGATGACTGGACTATCGAAATGACTTGACGAGGACTGACGTTTCATTAAATCTAGATACATGGAAAACGAACAGGCTGTACTCGCCCTTGCCGCGCTCGCCCAAGGCACCCGAATGGAAGCGTTCCGGACGCTGATGAAGCATGAGCCGGAAGGGCTTGCCGCCGGCGATCTCGCGCGATTGCTTGAGGTCCCGCAGAATACGCTCTCGGCGCATCTTTCCATCCTCGCGAGAGCTGGTCTCGTCGTCAGCGAACGGCGCAGCCGTTCCATCGTCTACCGCGCCGAAATTACCGCGCTGCAGGCCGTCATCGTCTTCATGCTTCAGGATTGCTGCGGCGGACGTCCCGAGTTCTGCGCGCCGGTCATCGAGCAGCTTTCGGCTTGCTGCACGCCCATCAATCGGAAGGCCAAGGAAAGGTCCCGCTTATGACCGCGATCGCGACGTGCACATCGCCACGAGAGTGCCTGGCGTCGGAGGCTAAGGCTCAGGAGCGAAGATGGCAGCCTGCGCGTCTCCTTGGTAACCATCGAAGCCCGTAAGGCAACCCACGCCGCCGCCTGCCGACGAGAGACGCCTTCACGATTCGCCTGTCCGACCGCCAGTATTCGAAAGCAGACATGAGCATCTTCGAACGATACCTGACCCTTTGGGTCGTCCTATGCATCGTCGTCGGCGTAGCGCTGGGACATGCCTTGCCGGGAGTGTTTTCGGCGGTCGCCGGCGCGGAAGTCGCGAAAGTCAACCTACCGGTCGCAGTCTTGATCTGGCTCATGATCGTTCCGATGTTGTTGAAGATCGATTTCGGCGCGCTGGGCAAGATTACGGAGCATGCCCGCGGCGTGGGCGTGACGCTTTTCATCAACTGGGCCGTGAAGCCTTTCTCGATGGCCGTGCTGGGCACGTTCTTTCTTGCCCACGTGTTCGCTCCGCTGCTGCCGGGCGACCAGATCCCCTCCTATATCGCCGGATTGATCCTGCTCGCGGCTGCGCCCTGCACTGCGATGGTGTTCGTCTGGTCCAACCTCGTCGGCGGCGATCCCAACTACACGCTCGGACAGGTCGCGCTCAACGACGTGCTGATGATCTTCCTGTTCGCTCCCATCGTCGGGCTGCTGCTCGGCGTCGCTTCGGTGTCGGTGCCATGGGCGACGCTTCTGCTTTCGGTCGCGCTCTACATCATCGTCCCGGTGATCGTTGCCCAACTTTGGCGCCGCGCGCTGCTCGCGTCGGGACAGGTCGCGTTCGACCGGACCATGGCGCGCTTGCAGCCCATCCAGGTGTATTTTAACGCCGGCCTGGCCTACGTGCTGAGCCGATATCTCGGCGTGGCGTGGTGCGTCGCGGCGCCCGCGGCGCTGATCGGCGCGAGTAACTTCTTCGAACTCGCCGTCGCCGCCGCGATCAGCCTGTTCGGCCTCAACTCAGGCGCCGCGCTCGCCACCGTCGTGGGCGTGCTTGTCGAGGTTCCGGTAATGCTCACCGTCGTGAAGATCGTGACCGCATCGAAGGGTTGGTACGAAGCCGGAGTCGAGCCCGCCGACGGCGGGAAAGTGGAGCTGCGTCGATGACGATCACCATCTATCACAATCCGGACTGCGGCACCTCCCGCAACACCCTTGCGATGATCCGGCAGAGCGGCGTCGAGCCGGTCGTGATCGAGTATCTCGAGAACCCGCCGACGCGCGAGCGCCTCGAGGAACTGATCGCCGCAATGGGCATCTCGGTCCGCGCCCTGCTCCGTCAGAAAGGCACCCCCTACGCCGAACTGGGTCTCGGCGACGAGAGCCTGCCGGACGAGGCCCTGCTCGATGCGATGATGGCGCATCCCATCCTCATCAACCGCCCGATCGTCGTTTCTCCGGCCGGGGTGCGACTGTGCCGGCCCTCCGAGCAGGTCTCGCACCTGCTGCCGACGAAAATCGGCCGTTTCGTCAAGGAGGACGGTGTAGTTGTCGAAGCCTGACCTACCCAACATTGCCGAAGAGGTTTTCGCGGTGCCCGCGCAGGGCGAGCTCCGGGCGAGCCCCGCCACGCACCCGCCCCGCATCCTTCTCCTGTACGGATCGTTGCGCGAGCGGTCTTTCAGCCGTTTCGCGACGGAGGAGGCCGCGAGGTTGCTGCAACGTTTCGGCGCGGAGACCCGCGTCTTCGATCCGACGGGGCTGCCGCTTCCGGACGGCGCTCCGGCCGATCACCCGAAAGTTCAGGAACTACGTGATTTCTCGACCTGGTCCGAAGGGCAGATGTGGTGCAGTCCCGAGCGGCACGGCGCGATGACGGGCATTATGAAGGCTCAGATCGACTGGATCCCGCTTTCCATGGGCGCCGTCCGTCCTACTCAGGGGAAGACGTTGGCCGTCATGCAAGTCAGCGGCGGTTCGCAATCGTTCAATGCGGTGAACCAGCTCAGGGTGCTCGGCCGGTGGATGAGGATGATTACGATCCCCAACCAGTCCTCGGTCGCCAAGGCGTACGAACAATTCGACGACGAGGGCCGAATGAAGCCGTCGCCGTACTACGACCGCATCGTCGATGTTGCGGAAGAGCTGGTAAAGTTTACTCTGCTGACGCGAGACGTTTCGGCCTATCTGACGGACCGGTACAGCGAGCGCAAGGAGTCCGCCGAGAAGGTCTCGGAGCGCCTGAGGCTGCAAGAGGCCCTTTGAGACCGGAACGATTGGTATAGAGTTGAGCTCACGACCGGCGTCGCTTTGCGCGGCGGAACAAGGTATTTCGACAAAAAAAACATATAGACACGCGCTTTAGGCAAATGGCCAAGGGAGGCGCGGTCGGACAGGAGTGCGAGTTGTCGTATTCTCCGGACCCGAGACCAAGTCGGCGACGCATGCTGTCCTTGTGCGGTGCGTCGCTTGTGTCCGCGCATTTCGCCGCACCGGCGATCGGCAAGACGGCCGTCATCCAGTTCGGCCTGACGCCCGTCTTCCTTACGTCGAACCTCGAGCTGCTTGGCCGCTTGCAATCCTACCTGCAACGCAGCACGGGATGCGCCATCCGATTGGTGAACCGCCGCACATATCAGGAAGTGACAGCGCTTCTCACGTCGGGACAGATCGACGGCGCATGGATCTGCGGCTACCCCTTCGTCAGCCACCGCTCGGAGCTGCAGCTTCTCGCGGTTCCGTCCTGGCACGAACGTCCGCTCTACCGCGCTCTCACCATATGCGACGTCGATCGGAGGACATCGGACATCATGTCGCTTCGCGGCGACATTCATGCCTTCTCCGATCCCGATTCTAATTCCGGATACCTGGTCACGAAGGCGGAGCTCGTCTCCCGCGGTCTTCGTCCGGATTCGTTTTTTGCGAAGACGCTGTTCACATACGGGCACCGGGACGTCATCCGCGCTGTCGCGGCCGGGCTCGCACAATCCGGGTCCGTCGACGGATACGTCTACGACGTGGTGTCGAACCTCGAACCGGCCATGACCGCGCGGACGCGCGTCGTGTCTGCTTCCGAGTGGCTAGGTTTCCCTCCGATCGCCGCTCCGAGAGTGCCGCCGAACCCGGATATGACCCCGCTTCTGAAGGCCGCGCTGCTGACGATGCATGAGGCCGAAGATGGGCGCGCCGTGCTTGAGATGCTTCAGTTGGACAAATTCGTGGTCGAGGCCCCGTCCCTGTTCGATCCCATCGCAGTCAAGGCGGCGCTCGTCGCCGCGGCGGGTTAGCGGCATGAAAGGCTTCCCCGGCAGCGCACGGGTGTTGCCCCTGACGGCGAAGGTGCCGCTTGCCGTTGCGGCCCTGATGGTCGTCGTCGGCGCCCTGCTTTCGCATCAAGTGATCAGCAAGCTCGGCGAGCGGCAGGTCAAGGCGCTTGAAGACCTGTCGCGCAGCTATCTCGACGGATTGGCATCGGCCATCGGCCCCTCGGTGCTGCGCGAAGACAACTGGGAGGTCTTCGACGCGATTGAGCGGGCCCAGGCCGGATACCGAACCCTCCGCCCCATCGAGACCGTCGTGACCAATTCCGACGACCGGGTGATCGCGGCTTCGGATCCGCGGCGGCACCCCATCGGGGCGACGTACGACGGACGAAATCAGGCGGGCCGGATCGGCTACGATCCGGGAGGCGAAGAGGCCGGGGTGTCGCGGGCCCTCGCCTATCCGGGGCGCACCGCCGGAACGATCTACGCGCGGTTCGACACGCGGCATCTGGCGAGTGAGAGGCGCAGCGTGACCATCGCGCTCGCGTTGACGAATGGGCTTCTGGTCCTGGCATTGGCGTCGGCCGGGTGGCTGCTGACGCGGAGGATGCTGGAGCCGGTCAGAATTCTTTCGGACCATCTCGGAGCGGCGAAACTTTCGGCCGCGGAGATTCCCGAAGACACGGTCGCGGGCGCGCACGGCGAGTTCGGCGACCTCTTCCGGTCGTACAACGAGCTCGTCCGATCCATGCACCAAAGGGAGGACCTCGCGCGACGTC
>JAPLPC010000446.1 GCA_026400425.1 Hyphomicrobiales bacterium
CCAGCAGCGTCTGCTCCGGCTTCGGCTGCCCCATCGACAACCGCGCAAACTGGCCCGGCATCAGGCGACCGTCATGATTGTCGAACAGAGCACGCACCCGCACGGTGCCCGAGCGTGCATCAACCTGATTGTCGATGAACTGCATCCGGCCCTTGAGCGGCTCCGAATCCGAGATGGTCGTCATGTGAACGGGGATGCGGTCGATGGCGCCCGGCATCTTTTCGTCGGCCAGCGTCTTCAAGGCGCGCGACACCACCTGCTCATCGGCATTGAAACTGGCATAGATCGGGTTGATGGAGACAAGCGTCGTCAGCAGCGGCGAGCTCGGACCGGCTGCGATCAGATTGCCCACCGTGATTTCCACCTTGCCGACACGGCCCGACACGGGAGCGCGGACTTCGGTATAGCCGAGATTGAGCTGGGCCGTCTTGAGCGCTGCTTCGGCGGCTTTCAGATTGGATTGAGCCTCCTGGAACGCGTTGACGCGGTTGTCGAGATCACGCTGCGTGATGCTGGAACTGGAGAGTTGCTGGCCACGATCGAAATCAGCCTTGGTGAGGATCAGCCGGGCCCGCGCCGCTGACACCTGCCCCTGGGCACGATCGACCTCGGCGGCATAGAGGTCGGGATCGATCTGCACCAAGAGATCGTCCTTCTTCACCAACGCACCTTCCCGGAAATGGATCGCCTGCACGGCGCCGGCGACCCGGGAGCGAATGTCGACCCGTTCGATCGCCTCCAACCGGCCGGAGAATTCGTCCGACGGCGTGGTCGCCTTCGCCTCGACGACGGCCACCGAGGCCGGAACTGCTGGCGGGGCTGGCGCGGCCGCTGGCGCCTGCTCCGCCCGCGCCGCAAAGCCGGCGAGATCCCAAAGTGCCGCGCCACCGCCGATCGTCACGGAAACAACGAATATTCCTGCGCCGAGCGCGATCTTCCGGGTGAGAGAATTGGCCATGGTGAACCTCTTTTAATCTTCGCAGGGCTTGAGAAAGCCCTTTCATTCCAATAGCTAAGGTTAGAAGCACCGTGCTGGCGACCCGATTACCGAGACTCTTGCTGCGATGCACATATCCGTAACGCCCGGTATAGATGGCCTATCGACATCGGCTGTCAAGGGACTTATCTACTGAGCGGTAGAAATCTTTGGAGGACCCGCCGATGGCCATGGGACGTCCGCGTGAATTCGACGTCGAGGCCGCCCTCGACCTCGCGCTGCATGTGTTCTGGCGCAAGGGCTATGAGGGCGCGTCGATGGCTGACCTCACCGAGGCCATGGGCATCACCAAGCCCAGCCTCTATGCAGCGTTCGGCAATAAGGAAGATCTGTTCCGCAAGGCGCTGGATCGCTATGTCGATGGCCCCGGCGGTTATTTCCGTACCGGTCTTGAGAAATCGACAGCCCGCGAGGCGGTGTCGCATATTCTCTACGAGTCCGTGGAGGCGGTGACGGATCCGAAGAACCCCGGCTGCCTCGCGGTCCAGGGCGCGCTATGTTGCGGCGACGCCGCGGAGACCATCAAGCAGGAATTGATGGCCCGCCGATCCAAGGGCGAGGACGATTTGCGAGCGCGGTTCGAGCGCGCCGTCACCGAAGGCGATCTGCCGGCAGACGCCGATGCCGGGGATCTCGCCCGTTACGTCTCGGCGATCATGCAGGGCATGGCTGTGCAGGCCGCAGGCGGCGCCCCACGCGACCAGTTGCGCAAACTCGCCGACATGGCGATGCGAAGCTGGCCTCCGGTTTAGCGGCATAGGCGGATAGCCGCGACGATCACTGGAATGAGATCGACGCTTGCTGCAACGCAGCCTCCTGTAGGCGGCCTTTGCGATCGTCAGCCGAACGTGGCACTTCTCCTGATATTGCGTTGCA
>JAPLPC010000327.1 GCA_026400425.1 Hyphomicrobiales bacterium
GGCCATCGAGCGCGTGCTCGGCATGGCTCTGACGCGGCCGGAACAGCCGGACGACGACGCCGGCCAGCCTCTCGCGCCGGGCATGCTGGCCTCGCATTACGCGCCGCGAACGCCGGTGCGGCTGATGGCCGTGGACGTGGAGCCAGGCGAGGCCCTGCTTGCTTTCGGCCCGGCCGCATTGCCCGGATCGGCGCAGGCCAAGGCCGTGATGAACCTGTCCGAAACCGGCGATCTCGGGGAAGCCGCCGCCAATCTTTTCGGCTATCTTCGCGCCCTCGACGCCATCGCGCTTGAATCCGGCGCCACCGGCATTGCGGTGATGCCGGTGCCGCAACGCGGCCTCGGCGAAGCCATCAACGACCGGCTGCGCCGTGCAGCCGCCTGACCGGTTCAACAACCGGACACTGCAAGACAACACGACAAGACAAGAAACGCATCAGGGACTCCCATGAACGTCATCCTGCCGAAGCCGGCCCCGCTCTCGCCCGACACGATCGCCCGCTTCGCTGCCATCGTCGGCGACAGGCACGCCTTGACCGATCCTGCCGACGTGCATTCCTATGTCACCGAGGAGCGCAACCTGTTCTCCGGCACCTCGCCATTGGTGCTGCGCCCGGGCTCGACCGCGGAAGTCGCCGCGATCTGCAAGCTGGCCAGCGACACCCGCACCGCCATCGTGCCGCAAGGCGGCAACACCGGCCTGGTCGGCGGCCAGACGCCCTATGGCGGCGAGGTGGTGCTGTCCCTGAAGCGCATGGACAAGATCCGCGACCTCGACACGTCGTCCAACACCATGACGGTGGAAGCCGGCCTGATCCTGCAGAACGCCCAGGCGCGCGCCGCCGAAGCCGACCGCCTGTTTCCGCTGTCGCTCGGCTCCGAGGGCAGCTGCACCATCGGCGGCAACCTCTCCAGCAATGCCGGCGGTACCACCGCGCTGGCCTACGGCGTGGCCCGCGAGATGGTGCTCGGCCTCGAAGTCGTGCTCGCCGACGGCCGTATCCTCAACGGCCTGTCGAAGCTGAAGAAGGACAATACCGGCTACGACCTGCGCAACATCTTCATCGGCGCCGAAGGCACGCTGGGAGTCATCACGGCCGCGACGCTGAAGCTGTTCCCCAAGCCGCGCGCGGTAGAGACCGCCTTTGTCGGCCTGAAGTCGCCGGCCGATGCGCTGAAGCTGCTTGATATCTCGCGCTCCGCTGCCGGCGGCAGCCTCACCAGCTTCGAACTGATCGCGCATATCGCCGTGGATTTCAGCGTCCGCCATGGCATCGGCATTCGCGATCCGCTCACCAGCAAGCACGACTGGTACGTGCTGATGGAACTGTCGTCCGGCCGCGACGATGCGCGGGCGACGCTGGAATCGATTCTCGAGCGCGGCTTTGAGGATGGCATCGTCGACGACGCCGCCATCGCCGAGAATATGAGCCAGCGCCAGGCGTTCTGGAAACTGCGCGAGGAAATCTCGCCGGCGCAGAAGCCCGAAGGTGGCTCGATCAAGCACGATATCTCGGTGCCCGTCGCGGCCGTTCCTGCCTTCATCGCAGAAGCCAATGCGGCCGTCGCCAAAGTGATGCCCGGCGCCCGCCCGGGGCCGTTCGGCCATCTCGGCGACGGCAACATCCACTATAATGTCAGCCAACCGTCGGACACATTGGGCGACAAGGACGGCCGCCAGGCCTTCCTGTCGCGCTGGCACGATGTCAGCGATGTCGTGTTCGAGGTGGTGCTGCGCATGGGCGGCTCGATCTCCGCCGAACACGGCATCGGTCAGCTCAAGGCCGCCGACCTGCCGGGCGTGAAGGATCCCGTCGCCATGGAGTTGATGCGCGGCTTCAAGACAATGCTCGATCCGCTCAACATCCTCAATCCCGGCAAGGTGCTGTTGCCCGTATGGCCATGACGGTCACGCCTATTGCCGATGCGGAGGTCCCCGTCGTTATCGCTCTCTGGCAGCGCTGCAATCTCGCGCGGCCGTGGAACGATAGCGCGGCCGACATTGCGCTCGCGCGCCGCGACGAAAACTCCGACATCCTGGTCGGCCGTGACGGCGACGGCATCGTCGCCTCGGTGCTGGTCGGCCATGACGGCCATCGCGGCTGGGTCTACTATGTTGCCGTCGATCCCGACCATCAGGGCAAGGACTTTGGTCGCGCCATCATGGCGGCGGCGGAAGACTGGCTGCGCACCCGCGGCATCGCAAAGCTGATGCTGCTGGTCCGCTCGGACAACACGCAGGTGCAGAAGTTCTACGAACGCCTCGATTACGTCGAGCAGGATCGCGTGATCTACGCCAAGTGGCTCGATGGCCGCGAACCCACGCCGTAGCGCGCAGGGCGCCTAGAGCGGCAACTGTCGCAAGGTAGCCGTATTCAGAACAACGATCCCTGCCCATCCGCCGGCGTCATGGTCGCCTTGCGCTGAGCCTTGCGGGCCGGCTGCTCCGCCGCCCGCATCGCCTCGTCCGAGATCGGCAGGATCAATTGCGCCTCGTCAATGGCCACCCTGCCGACCACGGGCGAAACCGGATGCCATGCAAATGCGCCATCCGCGGGCGGCACCAGCAACTCCATCACCTCATCGACGCGATCGCTTTGGCAATCCAGCCATTGCGCAAACCGGTCGGCGGCAATCGTGACCGGCACGCGGTGATGCAGCACCGATAGACCCGCCGTCGCCTCGGCCGTGATGATGGCCACACTGTCCATCTCCTCGCCATTCGGCCCCATCCAGGTTTCGGCGAGCCCCGCGAAACCGATCGGACCGCCCGCGCGTGGATGAATAAAATACGGCTGTTTGCGTCCACCCGTGCTTTGCCATTCGTAATAGCCGTCCGCCGGAATCAGGCAGCGGCGACGTCGGAGTGCGTGTTTGAACGCCGGCTTCTCTTGCACGGTTTCGACACGTGCATTAATGAGCAGCGTAAACTTGCGCGGGTCTTTCACCCAGGACGGGACCAGACCCCAGCGCATCAGACGAAAGTGGCGGGCTCCGTTCTCGACGATGACGACGGGCACCGGCTGCGTTGGCGCTATATTGTAGCGGGCAGGAAAATTCGGCTGTTCAACGTAGCCAAATACCTGTCGCATCGCCTCCGGCGCCGATGTTATGACGAACCTTCCACACATTCAGATTATCGACCTTGGTTTTCAGCTCGTTTTAACCTGAAACGCCAACAGTGGCGACTATGAGCATGATGGCCTTGCAACCAGCGCAGCATGATTGGGAGAGCGCAGGCACGGGCCTTCCGGCATCGGCCGAGTTGCTTGCTGCGGCCAATATCAATCCGCGCACCGGTCTCGCCACCGACTATCTGAATCACTTCAATGAAGCGATCATGCTGCTGGAACTGATTCCAGACATGCCGGACTGCTATGAACTGTTTCTCGAATGGCAGCCGCTGAGCTATGCCGAGCACTTCATCAAATCGAATTTCAAGGGACGCGATCTGGCCATTGCGGCTTATGAGGCCGCGCCGGCGACCGTGCGTACCGACTTCGATGCCACCGTCACC
>JAPLPC010000274.1 GCA_026400425.1 Hyphomicrobiales bacterium
CATCGTCGTCGGTCTCATGACCGATGCGCGCTTCTCCGGCGGCTCGGTGGGTCTGGTGATCGGCCATGTCGGCCCGGAAGCCGCCCTCGGCGGCGCCATCGGCCTGATCGAGGACGGCGACGAGATCATCGCCGATCTCAATGCCAACGAGCTCAACTGCACGCAGCTGCAGGACCCCGCCATCTTTGCCAAGCGCAAGGCGGCGTGGGAGAAGGTCGTCGCCGACAATGGCGGCATCCATCCGAGCTGCGGCGATGCCGATACACGCCTCCTGCATCGCGCCCGCACCAGCGCCGTGCCCGCCACACGCGGCGCCGGCCTGCATCCCAACCGCGAGGTGTGGGTGCGCAATGCCCGCGAAGCCAAGCGCTCGGGCTTCGTGCCGAAGAACAAGCACCGCCCGGACGCCGACAAGGCGTTCTAAAAGCCACCGACCGAAGCTGTGATGACAGGCCCGGTGGCTGCAGCCATCGGGCCATTTTTATAATCGAACCTCGAGAGGACCGCGCATGAGCGTCGCCTTCACCAAGGAAGACAGTGCCGCAACCGCATCGGAGACCATGCTCCCCGATCGCCCGATCTCGGAGCATCCGAACCTCGTCACCGCAGATGGGCTGAAGGCGCTGCAGCAGCAGTTGGCCGAGGCGCAGGCTGCGATCGAGGCGGCATCCGGCATCGACGAAGTCAATGAGAAGCGGCGCCAGCAGGCCTTGCCGCTGCGCGACGCGCATTATCTCGCCGAGCGCGTGCGCACCGCGCAGGTGATCGACGCACCGACCTCGCATGACGTGGTGGCGTTCGGCAGCACGGTGACGTTCAGGCGCGACGACGGCCGCGTGCAGACCTATCGCATCGTCGGCGAGGACGAAGCCGATCCAAAAGCGGGCACCATTTCATTCGTGTCGCCGGTGGCGCGATTGCTGATGGGCAAGGCGGTCGGCGATGTCGCCGTCATGGCGGAGCAGGAACTGGAAATCACGAAGATCGGGTAACCTTTAAGCCGTCATTGCAAGCGAAGCGAAGCAATCCAGAAAGCCAAGAGCTGGATTGCCTCGTCGCTACGCTCCTCGCAATGACGACGGAGCAATTACTCCCCGCCCAATCCCAACCGGTTCGGCATCCGCTTTTCGAGACTGAATTTCAGCAATGCAGCCGAGCGAAAAATGCCGTGGGCGAATTTGCCGTAGGGCAATGTCAGGAACAGCGCCATCACCGTGCCGAGATGGATCGCCAGCCACAGTGCCATGAAGCGGGTGTCCCGCAGCAGCAGCAGCGCGAAGCCGGTGACGCTGACCAGCAGCAGCAGCATGATGAAGCCGCGGTCGAGCGGCTTCTGCGCGACGTCGGTGCGCAGCGCATCGCGCTTGAAGTTCAGCCACAACAACCCGATCGGCCCGATGATCAGCCCGATGCCGCCGAGCGAGCCCAGGATCACCGGCGCGCTGGTGAAGGCATAGGGCGCCTGCAGCTTCCAGATGTAGTGATACAGCGTGGCCGTGCAGGTGGCCGCAAAGCACAGCAGGAAGCCATACATGGTGAACTGATGGAAACGCCGCCGCCAC
>JAPLPC010000070.1 GCA_026400425.1 Hyphomicrobiales bacterium
CCTGGGCCAAGATGATGGTGGCGCATCACCAGGGCGCGATCGACATGTCCAAGACGGTCCTGAAGGAGACCAAGGATCCGATGATCCGCCAGATGGCCGAGAAGGGCATCAAGGAACAGAGCGAGGAGCAGAAGATGCTCGAGGAGTGGATCAGCAAGCACTGACCCGTAGCCGACCCTAACCGCAATCCGCGAGGACGCCATGATCGCACTGCCCTACGACTACTATCTGATCGCATGGTTCGTCCTCGCGGCCGGGTCGACGGCGTACGTCGCCTACGACCAGTTCAACGGCAACCCCGAGCCGACCGTCATGAAATGGGGATTCATTTTGGTCACGCTCTACATGGGGCCGTTCGGGCTGCTACTCTACGTCCTCGCGGACAAGGAGCCGACGCCGGGTGAGCACGAAGAATTCACGTCGCCGCTGTGGAAGCAGGGCGTCGGCAGCACGATCCACTGCGTCGCCGGCGACGCGACTACGTCGCCGGCTTCTCGTTCGGACTGTTCGTCTTCCAGTCCCTGTTCATGAAGAAGATGATGGGCGGGACCTACTGGGAGAACGTCCGCAAGAGCTTCGTCCCCGAGTTTATCAGCATGAACGCGATGATGGCCGGCATGGCGCCGGCCATGAGCTTCCTGATGATGGGTCGCGACATGCGCGCGATGGATCCGCTCGAGCTGGTGTTCTGGGGCGTGATGTCCCTCGGCGTGATGGTCGGCTTCACTACCGCGTACCCCTTCAACGTCTGGATGGTGAAGAAGAAGATCAAGCATGGCCTGATGACGGTACGCGCCGGCAAGGCATCGAAAGCCCACGCAAGTCATGCAGCGATGCCCGCTATGGAGGGAATGGACCACGGCAAGATGAAAGAAGGCGGCGGCCATGCGATGGGCGGCGATGCCACGCGCCCTCAGCTGGCCGCGCTCGCGGGCGTCACGGGATTTCTGCTCATATCCGGGATGATCGTTCCGGGGTTTTCGGTGAATCTGGGCCTGAGCGCCCGCGATGTCGATGGCGCGATCATGCCGCCCGGAATGATCAACACGTTCGACCTGCCCGGCGAGGCCATGAAGGACATGGCCGCGGTGAAGCCCAGGCAGGTAACGTACACGGCTCCGCCCGACGCGAAGGGCGACCAGGTCCTCCAGCCCCGCGTCGAGAACGGCATCAAGGTCTTCGACATCGAGGCTTCGATCATCCGTTGGAACATCCTGCCGAACGTCGCGGTCGACGCATACGCGTACAACCGCCAGGTGCCCGGGCCGCGGCTCCAGCTCACCGAGGGCGAGCACGTCCGGATCAATTTCCACAATGCTCTTCCGGAAAGCACGACGGTGCATTGGCACGGTCTGATCGTTCCCAACGAAATGGACGGACCGGCGAAGGTCACGCAGGATCCCGTCCCCCCGGGCGGTTCCTACACCTACGAATTCGACGTCGCCCAGAGCGGGACCTACTTCTACCACAGCAGGCGCTCGGGCTCTACGGCGCGCTGCTGATCTCGCCAAAGGATCCGTCGGCGGAGGCCAAGGCCGACATCGACTACACGGTCCAGCTTCAGGAATGGCTGAAGCGGGAGTGGCGGACGTTTCCCGCCATGCTGATGGAAGGTGCGCTGCCCAACTACTTCACAATCAACGGCAAGGCGTATCCCTCGACCGATACCGTTCCGATGAAGGTCGGCCAGACCATCAAGATCCGCTTCATCGGCACCAACAACAACTTCGTGCATCCGATGCACGTCCACGGCGGCCCGTTCCAAGTCGTGGCCGTGGACGGAGTGACGCTGAACGAGAGCGCGAAATACCAGGCGGACACCGTCAACGTCGGGCCGGGCCAGCGCTACGACGTCGTCTGGACCGCGCGAAGGCCAGGCAAGTGGCTGGTGCACTGCCATATCCCCCACCACACCGCCAACAACAACGTCGAAGAGAAGGGCGGCGGAGGCCTCATGCTCGTTCTGGACGTCCACTGAAATCCGCACACCAACTCTGCATCACCGAAGGAATACCAATGTTCAAGAAGACCTCGTTAGCCGCCGTCACGCTGATCGTCACAACCTTCGGCACCGGCGTCGCGTACGCCCACCCCGAATTCCAATCGGCGGAACCCGCCGCAGGGAAGTCGTCTCCTTCGCCGAAGCAGATCCGAATCCTGTTCAACGAGAGCGTCATCCCGCAATTCTCCGGGATCGAACTGAAGGACCAGGCCGGAAA
>JAPLPC010000405.1 GCA_026400425.1 Hyphomicrobiales bacterium
CGCTCGGCGCCTTCGTCATCTACACGCTGATGATCGTGATCCTGCTCTGGCGTCCCAACGGCCTGTTCGGCCGCACGGCGGCGAGGTGAGGGCATGAGCGCGGATTCCACCACCCATCCCGAAGTCGGCACCGTTCCCATGGCGGGCGCGCAGTGGCGCTGGCCGGAGGTTGCATTCTGGCTATGCGCGGCCGGCTGCATCCTGCTGTTCCCGAACCGCTACCTCATCCTCACCGAGATCGCGTGGCTGGCGCTGTTCGCGCTGTCGCTCGATCTGATCCTCGGCTATGCCGGCATTGTCTCGCTCGGCCACGCCGCGTTCTTCGGCGTCGGTGGCTATTGCGCCGGCCTGCTGGCGCTGCATGGCATCGTCAAGGAGCCGGTGCTGGCGCTGCTTGTCGCCGGCGGCGCCGCGATGCTGCTTGGCTTCGTCACCAGCTTCCTGGTGATCCGCGGCGTCGATCTCACGCGCTTGATGGTGACGCTCGGCATCGCGCTGCTGCTGCGCGAACTCGCCAATAAATTCTCCAACATCACCGGCGGCTCCGATGGCCTGCAGGGGATCGAGATGCAGCCGATCCTCGGAATGTTCGCCTTCGATATCTTCGGCAAGACCGGCTTCATCTATTGTCTGATCGTGCTGTTCGTCATGTTTTTGCTGGCGCGCCGCATCGTCAATTCGCCGTTCGGCCTGTCGCTGCGGGCGATCCGCAACAATCCGCTGCGTGCCTCCGCCATCGGCATTCCCGTCAATCGCCGATTGATCGCCGTCTATACACTGGCGGCATTCTATGCGGGCGTCGCCGGCGCGCTGTCGACGCAGACAACGGCGCTGGCCTCGCTCGACGGCTTCGCCTTCGATCGCTCGGCCGATCTGCTGCTGGTGCTGATCATCGGCGGCACCGGCTATCTCTATGGCGGATTGATCGGCGCCGTCGCCTTCAAACTGATGCAGGAATTCTTCTCCACCATCACCCCGCAATTCTGGCAGTTCTGGATCGGGGCGGTGCTGGTCATCATCGTGCTGATCGGCCGCGAGCGGCTGCATCGCTGGGCGATGCTGGTGCCGCGAATGATCTCGGCGAAATTTGCGCGGAGCGCCGCGCCATGACCATCGCGCTGGAAACCACGAATCTCCAAAAGTCGTTCGGCGGATTGCGCGTCACTCGCGATCTCTCGCTCAAGGTGGCGGCGGGCGCGCGTCATGCGCTGATCGGCCCGAACGGCGCCGGCAAGACCACGGTGATCAATCTGCTCACCGGCGTGCTGAAGCCGAATTCGGGCCGTATCATCCTGGAAGGGACCGATATCACCGATCTGCCCGTGCATAAGCGCGTGCTGCGCGGCTTGTCGCGCACCTTCCAGATCAACCAACTGTATCCCGATCTCACCCCGCGCGAGACCGTCGGTCTCGCGGTCTCCGAGCGCCTCGGCCATGGCGGTGACTGGTGGCGCCTGATGGGCTCGCGTCGCGACGTCAATGACGAGATCGCGGAGAATCTCGCGCGCTTCCATCTGCTCGATGTCATGAACGAACGCACGGCGACATTGCCTTATGGCAAGCAGCGGCTGCTGGAGATTGCGGTCGCCATCGCCACCAAGCCGCGCGTGTTGCTGCTCGACGAGCCCGCCGCCGGCGTGCCGGAGAGCGAACGGCATGATATCCTGGCGGCCGTTGCCAGCCTGCCGCGCGATGTCACGGTGCTGTTGATCGAGCACGACATGGATCTGGTGTTTTCGTTCGCCGATCGCATCTCGGTGCTGGTGAACGGCGCCATGCTGGTGGAAGGTGCGCCCGATGAGGTCGCGCGCGATCCGCAGGTGAAGGCGGTCTATCTGGGCGAGGGCGCCGATGTCTGAGCTCCTTGCCATCCATGAGCTGCGCGCCGGCTATGGCGAAGCCGTCGTCATTCCCAAAATGTCGCTGTCGCTCGGCGAAGGCCAGGTGCTGGCGCTGCTCGGCCGCAACGGCACCGGCAAGACCACGCTGATCAATTCCATCGTCGGCGTCACCCGTCGCTTCGGCGGCACGATCAAGCTCGGCATCGACGACATCACCTCGCTGCGCGCGGATCAGCGTGCCCGCGCCGGCATCGGCTGGGTGCCGCAGGAGCGCAACATCTTCCGCTCGCTTACGGTGGAAGAGAACATGACTGCGGTGGCGCTGCCGGGCCCGTGGACCGTGCAAAAGGTCTACGAGATGTTTCCGCGTCTCGAAGAGCGCAAGAGTAACTTCGGCAACCAGCTGTCCGGCGGCGAGCAGCAGATGCTGGCAGTGGGCCGGGCGCTGGTGCTCAATCCGAAGGTGCTGCTGCTGGACGAGCCGACCGAGGGGCTCGCCCCCATCATCGTCGAGGAATTGCTGGCGGCCATCGGCAAGATCTCGCGCATGTCGGGCATCTGTTCCATCATCGTGGAGCAGAATGCGCGAAAGATTCTGGGCCTGGCGGACCGCGTCGTGATATTGGAACGTGGCACCATCGTGCATGATGCGGCCAGTGCCGCGCTGAAGGCCGATCCCGCCGTGCTCGACCATTTCCTCGGTGTTGCCGGCGCCGCCGGTCACACCCAACACCGTCCAGCCGGCTCGCCCGGTGCGTCTACCCACTGATCATTCCGGAGTATCGACCATGCAAAGAACAAAAGCGCCGTTCCGTGCCGACGAGGTCGGCAGCCTGTTGCGCCCCGCTTCGATCAAGGACGCGCGCGCCAAGCTCGAAAAGGGGGAGATCACCGCTGCCGATCTGCGCAAGGTCGAGGATCTCGAAATCGAGAAGGTGGTGCATCGCCAGGCATCGACCGGCCTCAAGCTCGCCACCGATGGTGAATTCCGTCGCTCGTGGTGGCATTTCGATTTCCTCGCCAAGCTGACCGGCTGCGAACTGTATCATCCCGAAACCGGCATCCAGTTCACCGGGGTGCAGACCCGTAACGATTCGATCCGGGTGATCAGCAAGCTCGATTTCCCCGACGATCATCCGATGCTCGACCACTTCCGCTTCCTCAAGAAGCATTGCGACACCGCAGGCGTCACCGCCAAGATGACGATCCCGTCGCCGGCCGTGCTGCATTTCCGCGGCGGCCGCAAGGCGATCTCGAAGGAGGTCTATCCGGACATCGAAACCTTCTTCGAGGATCTCGCCAAGACCTATCGCAAGGCCGTCAAGGCGTTCTACGACGCCGGTTGCCGCTACCTGCAATTCGACGACACGGTCTGGGCCTATCTCTGCTCGGAAGACGAACTAAATAAGGTGCGTGCCCGCGGCGAGGATGCCGATAACCTGCAGCAGATCTATTCGCGCATCATCAATTACGCGATCGCCGAGCGCCCCGCCGATATGGTGATCACCACCCACGTGTGCCGCGGCAATTTCCGCTCCACCTGGATTTCTTCGGGTGGCTATGAGCCGGTGGCGGAAACGCTGCTCGCCGGTACCAACTACGACGGCTACTTCCTGGAATATGATTCGGACCGCGCCGGTGGTTTCGAGCCGCTGCGATTCCTGCCGAAGGGCAACAAGGTCGTCGTGGTCGGCGTCATCACGTCGAAATTCGGCGAGCTGGAGAAGAAGGAAGACATCGTCGCCCGCTTGCAGGAAGCCGCGAAATTCGCGCCGCTGGAGCAATTGGCCGTGTCGCCGCAATGCGGTTTTGCCTCCACCGAAGAAGGCAACATCCTGAGCGAAGACGAGCAGTGGGCGAAATTGAAGCTCGCTGTGGATGTCGCCAACGAGCTATGGGGCAAGTAACGGCCGGCTTGTCGGCATGACGCTTCGGTTCAATCCGGTGTCCAAGCCATCTTCCTCGCCCGATTGGGCGCGGAGGGCGGGTAGTTTGATTTCGGAAATAAGATCGGCTGGATCGAGGGCGAAGGCGCTGATCAGGAAGCCCTGCACTGCATCCGGAAACAATCCCGCAAGGCTCGGGTCGAGTTGATCGGCCGCGACGAGTCGTCCGGCGGTGTGGGCATCGATCGCTGCATTGGCCTGTGGAAGAAGCGCCGTATTGGCCGGGTTAGCTCTTAGTTGCTCCTTGAGCACCGCCCCTAGCGGGCGTCCTGCAGTGGCAACCAGGATCACCCGCAAATATCCATATGCCGCTGGGCCGCAGCGAGTGCCACCAATCCGCCCTCGCTGTGACCGAGGATCCATACGCATTGAACGTCCGTTTCCTGCCGCGCGACGTTTACCCAGGCGCGGATGTCATCGACGTAATCGCTGATACTAACAGCATTGGCATCTTTCACAGCGCCTGCACTACCAAACATCCCTCGCTTGTCGATCCTGATCGACGTCACGCCCTCCGCAGCGAGTTCCTCTGCAAGATATTGGAATGTCGCAGATTTTACACCGAGCGGGTTGCTGCCATCCCGATCGGTAGGCCAGATCCGGGGATAATCAGAACGACAGGCGCTGAACTTTCAGCTGTACGGGTGATGGTGCCTTGCAGGGCGCTTTTTGTTCCCGGTGCCGAGATATTGGTTCCTGTCATTGATGCGACGGCAGCGGAGATAAGTGAGGTGGATACAATCATCGGCGATCTCTCTAAGGCAAATAAGCGTCTTCACTCGGGCTCTAATGTGAGCAGGCTCCCGCCTGCCGCCTTCAATCGTGCCAGATAGGCGGCGCGATCGAGAACCTGGAATGGAAAATAAAGGCCAGGCTGCGTGGGCGCGCCGCCATCCAGACCCGCCAGCCGTTCCAGAATCATGCTGACGCCGAGAGCAGTCAGCGGTGCGGCTCCGCCGGGATGGAAGACCGCATGGCGCGCGCGGAGAGGGGAGCCCTGCCGATCTTCTCCGATGAGCGAGATTAAGATCTCCGTCGATTTGGGCTCGCCCCGACGGCGCGATGAGGTCACGCCAGTTGCCAGGTCGAACTGGACACTGGAGGCGCCAGTGGCCGCAGCGAGGCCGGCAACGTCGATCGAGGAGAAGCCTATGCCGCTCATCCTGGCACCATCGATCGCGAAGAATTCGACTTTGGCAGCGTCACCGCTGCGCCACATATAGGCGCCATCCCGGCGGGTGAGGGCTGCAGGCATCAATCGTCCCAGTCGGGCGAAATCCTCCTCGACCGCAGGCCCGCCTTTATCGTCGTTATCCACCAGAGCGCCAATTTTAATCTTGTGCAGCCGTCCGAAGGGTTTAGCAGCTTCCAGCGTTGCGACCGTGGTAGCGCCCACCAGCCATTCGTAGCCGAGCACGATAGCCGCTGAACCAGGGGCGAGCATGTAGGTCGCAACTTCCGGTGCGATCTCGAAGATTCCAGAAGATATACCGAGATGCGGTATTCCGCGTGAGTGGGCGAAGCGCAGGCTTGCGAGGCGTTCGTCCGAGTAAAACACGGCGACAGCCTTGGGGCGTCGATTGCCCAGACCGAGATCATCGGCCAACGCGTCGATTTTGACCCCCTCGGCTTGATTGATCTCTTCCGCCGCTTCGCGGGCTTTCGCCAAGTCTCGTCCGCCGATCAGTAGGGGAACGTCGGAATACGCTGAACGCAGAGCGCGGGCCGTGAGTCGACCGATGGCGCCCGTCCCTCCGACGAGCAGAATGGGTTCTGACGTTAAGGCCATCTGTCCTCCCGGCATAGTAACTCTCCGGTAACGCAAGGACGCGCACCGCGAAGTGCGAACGGGTGGCGCGGCGATCGAGTTCCTGTCGGAGAGGACGGGCTTTTCGTCGCACCAAACCTATTCGATCCCGCAAAAGGGGCCTAATTGTTCAATAAGGTCCCGTGCAGAGTGAGGAGCTAGGCCATGAACACTGAGGATCGTGAAATGAAGGGATCCGACCTTCTGGTCGCCGCTCTTGAAAATGAGGGCGTGGACCGAATCTTCGGCGTTCCCGGGGAAGAGAACCTGGATGTGGTCGAGAGTTTGCGCAGATCATCGATCGAATTGGTCGTCACCCGCCACGAGCAACCTGCTGCGTTCATGGCCGCAACGCATGGGCGCCTCACGGGAAGACCCGGGGTCGCACTCAGTACTTTGGGACCCGGTGCCCTTAACCTCTCCACAGGAGCTGCCTATGGGCTGCTGGGAGGCATGCCAATGGTGCTGATCACCGGGCAGAAGGCGATCCATGCGAGCCGGCAAGCCCACTTTCAGATTGTGGATGTGGTCGCGAGCATGAGGCCGCTCACCAAGTGGTCGCAACAGATCGTTAGCGCTTCATCGATCGCGACCGTCGTGCGAAACGCTTTCCGGATTGCGATGGAGGAGCGGCCCGGGCCCGTTCATCTGGAGCTTCCGGAAGACGTCGCTGCGCAAAAGGTGTCCGGCGTTTCGGTCATCCCGGTGCATCCAACCGATCTCCCGGCGCCCACGATCAGCGCCGTACGGGCAGCCGCCGAACTCATCCTCGCCGCCAAATGCCCGTTGCTGATGTTCGGCGCCGGAGCCTCCAGGCCCAGGCTCGCGCCCGCGCTCTCTGAATTCGTTCGCAAGGTCAAGATTCCATTCTTCAACACTCAGATGGGGAAGGGAGCCGTCGGCGGAGCGTCCGACTATTACGCCGGCACGGCGGCGCTGAGCGAACGCGACTATGTTCATCGCGCGATCGACGGTGCCGATCTCATTATCACCATCGGCCACGATACGATCGAAAAGCCGCCCTTCATCATGGGACGCGGCCATCATCAGGTGCTCCACATCGGTTTCACGCCCGCGACGGTCGAGGAAGTATACTATCCGCAAGCCGAGCTGATCGGGGATATCGCGCAGGGTCTCGCCATGCTCGGCAATGAACTCGAAGGAAAAATAAAGCAGCACACGCGGTGGGACGTGGTGCGCAGGGACATCCTCGATCACATCGGGGACCGCGCTGACGAAGATCGATTTCCGCTGACGCCGCAGCGGATTGTCCATGATGTCCGTGGGGTGATGCCGCCCGACGGGATCGTCGCGCTGGATAACGGTATGTATAAGATCTGGTTCGCGCGCAACTACCGCACCGACGTCGCCAACACGCTGCTGCTCGACAACGCGCTTGCGACGATGGGAGCGGGGCTTCCGTCCGGCATGATGGCGGCGCTACTGTATCCGAAGCGGCGTGTGCTCGTTGTCGCCGGTGACGGCGGTTTCATGATGAATTCACAGGAACTGGAAACCGCACAGCGTCTGAAGCTCGATCTCGTCGTTCTTGTCATCGAAGATCAAGCCTACGGGATGATCAGGTGGAAGCAGGCCGTTGACGGATTTGCCGATGCGGGGATGACGTTTGGCAATCCGGACTTTGTCGCCTACGCGCAGTCCTACGGCGCAAAGGGGCATCGCGTGGCCGACGCGGGCGGTCTGGCACCAACACTGGAAATGGCCTTCGCAGCCGGAGGTCTCCATCTCGTTGTAGTGCCGGTGGACTACAGCGAGAATGTTCGGGTTCTGGTGAACGAATTAGCCACCATGCAGCACTAGACCAGTCGACGCCAAGCGCTGGTTCGGCGAGATCCTCGCAGAAGTCATGTCTGCAATCCATGAGGTGCGCAGCACGCCACGAGCGAAGGTGTCCGCACCGCCGCGTTGATCAATCGAACAGCCCCTTGTCCCAATAGGGCTCAGGACCGAACCGCGCCAAGAGCCAATCGACAAAGACCCGGACCTTCGGCGCAAGTTCACGGGAGCTTGGATAGAGTGCCCAGAGTGTCTGGGTGGAGATCAGCGGATAATCCTGAAGCACTGGGACTAGCCGTCCAGATCGTAGCTCATCGGCGGCGCACCAGGTCGCCATCAGGGCTATGCCCAACCCGGCGCGGGCGGCATCGCGCACCGCGGTGCCGTCATTGATCCGCAACGCGGGCGTAACCCGTTTGATGATCGTTTCACCGTGCGGTGCTGAGAACGTCCAGACATCCAGGGTGCCAACGACCAGGCAGGTATGGGCGTCAAGATCACTCGGACTATTGGGGAGGCCGTGACGTTCGAGATAGCCGGGTGAGGCAACGACGACGCGTCGATCGGGCGCGAGCCGCCTCGCCACAAATGAGGAATCATTGAGCGCCGCGTATCGAACGGCAACATCGAACGCCCCCTCGACGCGATCGAAAGGAGGAGGGTGCTGCGATCCGCAACGTGCCGCGTGGCGACGTGTGCTCGCGCCCCAGGGCCGCGCGGGCGGCCGCGGCTGCATCTAGAACATTTTCAGCATGAGGGAGAAAGGCCTGACCATCCTCCGTCAACGTTGCGAGCCGGGTCGTGCGATGGAGCAGACGTGCCCCAAGGCGTTTCTCGAGCGATGCAAGTCTGGCGCTCGCCGTAGCTGGGGTGATGTTCAGATCACGTGCTGCGGCGCTGATGCTGTCTAAGCGAGCGATGCGCACGAATAACGTCAGGTCATTGAGATCCATAACTGTCCAGATTGCTGGTTCCGTGTCTGGGCTGGTGTGCACCGCTCCGCACCGAATTCTGTCTTCAAAATGATTTTGAAGCTCATTCCAGAATTGGCCTGCTACCGGGAACTGATTCTGTAAGCCAAGTTGAGTCCATCAACAAGGAGCGAAGACATGAGCGGCAGTATGAAAGCGGTCGTGCTGACACGTTGTGGGGACAGTGGGGCATTCGAGCTGCGCGAGGTTCCGGTGCCAATGGTCGGGCCGCGCCAGGTCCGGGTTCGGGTCCACGCGACCGCCTTGAATCCTCTCGACTACCAGATACGTCGCGGCGATTACGCAGATTACGTTCCGCTCCCGGCAATTATCGGGCACGATATCTCTGGCGAGGTTGAACAAGCAGGCACCGATGTGACGGAGTTCGCCGTCGGCGACGAGGTCTATTACACACCTCAGATATTCGGCCAAGCGGGCTCCTATGCCGAGCAACACGTCGCCGACGTATCGCTGGTCGGCCGCAAGCCGACGAATTTGACTCATCTAGAGGCGGCAAGCTTGACGCTTGTCGGCGGCACGGTTTGGGAAGCCCTCGTCACCCGCGCGCAGCTTAGCGTTGGCGAGACCGTCTTGATTCACGGTGGTGCTGGCGGCGTCGGTAGCATCGCAATCCAGATTGCAAAGGCGATTAGGGCGAGGGTGATTACCACGGCCAGTGCTCATAACACCAGTTTCGTGCGTGAGCTTGGGGCGGATGAGGTGATCGAGTACGAGTCAAATGACTATGTCGATGCCGTCTTGAAGCTGACCGCAGCGAAAGGGGTCAATGTCGTGTTTGATACAATCGGCGGTGACATGTCGATACAAACAAGCCGCAGAACCTGGTGGATGCCTGGGGCAAGAACGCCGCCTACCACTTCGTTTTCACGCGTCAGAACAGAGGCAAGTTGGATGCGCTCACCAATCTCATAGAGCGCGGATTTGTGCGGCCGATCATTGGCGCAGTGCTGCCGCTCTCCCGCATGTCTGAGGCGCATGATCTGCTGGAAAATGGAAGCTCTCGCGGGCTGCGCGGCAAGGTTGCGATCGATGTTGCCGGCGAGACTGTTTTACTTCCTCCGCCACGCTAGTTCAAATCTGACCTGGCTCCCTCGTCCATCCGGGTAGGGAAGCCGCAAGCCTCGATCGGAAAATCCATTGTCACCGAGCTTGCAATTTTACGCATACGACGTGACATGAACGCTTTGTTCGAAGCGGCAGTCGCAAGCGTTTTGCCTCTTCTCATTAGTGCGGACGGCTATACGTCACATCGGTTCGTCGCTGCTATAGACCGTAGCGACCTTTATCTTCTGCAGGTTGGATGGCGCGATCTTGCGGCGCACACGGACCATTTCGAACCGAGCCGTGCGCACGCTGAATTCTTGGCCGCGCTCGATCCGTTTCTTGTCAACGAGCCCATCGTGCTTCATGTGCAAGCAAATGTGGAAGCGTGACGCGGTCTTCCCGACAAGCAGGAATGATCTTTGCACTTTTCAAGCCTATTCTGCTGCAAATTGAACGGAGCTAGTCATGGACAACCTGGATGGCAACAAGGCGAGTGTGATCGCCTTCTATGAGCTGATGTTCAATGAATGCCGGCCGGGCGAGGCAGTCGAGCGGTTTGTCGGGGAAGACTATATCCAACACAACCCACATGTAGCCTCAGGAAAAGAGGGGTTCATCGCGTATTTCGAACGGATGGCCCGTGAGTGGCCCGGCAAACGCGTCGAGATCAAACGGGTTTTGGCTGAAGGCAGCTATGTCGTCTTGCATTGTCTTCAGCACTGGCCTGGCGAACACGACTACGCTGCAATCGATATATTCAGGCTGAACGAGCGCGGGAAAATCGTCGAGCATTGGGACGCGCTTCAAGTCATTCCCACGCATGCCGCTAACACGAATGGCATGTTCTGAAATTCCGCAATGGCATTCCGCTTATCTGTCCGGTTCCTTTCCTTCATCGACCAGGAAGCGGACCGCGCGCTTCTCTCGTCGATGGAATCCCGAACACCTTTTGGTCGGATGGGAAAGCCAGAGGCGGCAACCGCTGCGGCGCGTGTTTCGGCCTCCGAAGACGGCAGCTTCGTCAACGGCAACAAACGTTTTATCAATGGGGGACGGGCGCAAATATATTACGAATTCATAGGTGTTTGAAACTCGATGACTGTTCGAATGGGAACCTGTCGGATCAATCGTAGTGAGGTGAGATGCGCGACAATGAGACGATCATCCGTGAGCTTTACGCTCTTGCGGAAGTAAAGCAGTCGGACATGGGGTCGTTCGTTTCCGCTTTCTCCGACGATGGATACATGACTGACATTCCCGCTGGAGCAACACTTCGCGGCAAGGCCATCGGCGGTTACATCGGTGCGCTTGCTGCCG
>JAPLPC010000461.1 GCA_026400425.1 Hyphomicrobiales bacterium
GACGTTGGTCTCTTCATAGGACTTGCCGATATAGCGCACGCCGGCGCCGATCGTGACGTCGCGCAGCCCGAGTGCGCTCAGGCGATACTTGCCCCACAGCGATGCCTGGTTGGACGGCACGCCCTCGATGCTGTTGCCGGCATTGTTGCCGCTCTGCACCTTGGCGTTGATGTAGGAGTAGCTGCCGATCAGGTCGAGATCGGGCGTCACCTTGCCGATCACTTCTAGCTCTGCACCGCGGATGCGGACTTCGCCGATCTGGCTCGATGCGAACGGATTGGTCGGATCGTTCGATGCCGCAAGCCGGTTCTTCTCCAGCGTATCGTAGAGCGCGCCGTTGATCGCGAGGCCCGCGGTCGGGTTGTATTTGAAGCCGACCTCGTAGGTCTCGCCGCGCTGATCCTTGCACGGCCCGCCAAGACATGTGCTGCCGCCATAGGTCGATCCGAATGAGACCGGATTGAACGATTGCGCCCAGAGCACATAGGGATTGAAGCCGAAGTCGGTTTCATACATCAGGCTGGCGCGGCCGGTGGTCGCCGACCTGTCGCTGTTTTCGGCGATGGTCCGGCGCGTACTGGCATAGTCCTGCCGGACGCCGATCGTGGCGAGCCAGGGGCCGAGACGCATCTGGTCCTGCGCATAGATGCCGGTCTGGGTCTGCCGCGTGTCCGGCGTTGCGGTCAATGTGGGCAGTGGGACGCTGGTATAGACCGGCGAATACAGATCGAACGGCGCGGCACTGAAACCTGTGCCCGTCGATGCGCGCGTTTGGACGTCGCGATAATCGAGACCGAACAGCAGCTTGTGTTGGAGCGCGCCGGTGAGCGCCTTGATCTGGATATTGTTGTCGGTGGTGAAGTTGTCTCGCGCGGTTTCCTGGTTGGCGCTATAGCGGCTCACCGTGCGCCGCGATGCATCGAGAAACGGATTGGCCGAAAACGCATTCGCATAGACGCTGCGATAGATCCCGTCCACATGGGCGTAGCGCAGGTTCTGGGTGAACTTCACCGCATTGTTGAAATCATGCTCGAACAGACTGCTGACGGCGCCGGTTTCGGTCTGATAGATATCCGTATCGGGATCGCCGACGAAGCGATTGCGAGGGATGGTGCCATTGATGCCGGGCGTCAGGGTGCCCTCGCGCGGCAGGAAGCCGTTGGTCGTGCCGGTCCTGTCCTTCTGATAGGTGCCGAGCACGGTCCAGCTGGTCTGCGTGGTCGGGCGCCAGGTCAGCGACGGCGACAGCACGATGCGATTGTCCGGCACGAAATCGACCTGGGTGCCGCTGTCGCGGAACAGGCCCACGAAGCGATACAGCCACTCGCCGTCCTTGGTCAGCTTGCCGGTCGAATCCATCTGGATCTGCTTGCGGCCGAAGTTGTCGAAGGTCACGCCGACTTCATTCTTCGATTCCGCGCGCGGACGCTTCGAGATCAGATTGACGAGGCCCGCGGTCGAGGTGTCGCCATAGAGCACCGACGCGGGGCCGCGGAAGACTTCGATCCGTTCGAGCATGAAGGGATCGACGCGCCATTCGTTGAACTCGTTGCGGTTGCTGACCCGCATGCCGTCGAGATAGGCGTTCGGTGTCTGGCCACGCACAACGAAGTAATCATTGCGCGAGTCCACGCCACCGGGCTCGGCGAATACGCCGGGCACATAGCGCAGTGTTTCCTGGATGCTGCTGACGCCCTGGTCGCGCACACGATCTGCCGTGACGACGCTGATCGACTGCGCGGTCTGGTTCAGGGGCGTATCGGTCTTGGTGCCGGTGCCGCTCACCGATGCCGAATAGCCCTGCACCGGGCTGCTTCCGGTTTCGGCGCGCGCCGCGGGCGCAGCCGTTGCCGCAGCGGCGGGCGTCGAGTTGCCACGCGCCGCCGTCTGACGGCGAGTCGATCGCGCGGCTTGAGTGCGTTGCGGGCGAACTTGCGTCGCCCTTGGTTTGGCTTGCTCGACAACGACCGGAGGAAGCTGGTTCTGCGACCACGCCGGTTTATCGACCGCGAAGATGGTGAGAACCAAAATCGACGCTCCGAAAAGTCGCCGCGTTGTCGTGTCATTGACCATGTGATCGCCCCTTGTCATTCCAAGGTGTCGGGTAACGCGTCCGCGCGATCAGGGAAATGACGAAGCGGCGTTTTCACAGCCTGCTAATTTAGTATCTCTCTACGTTACAGGTCGGCATGGCAGACCGCCGCGCTATCGTCGGCTCTTTAGAATGATTTGAAATGTGTTCGCGGCGTCGCCACCACCACCCATCCAAATGACGCGCGAGATCGCGCAGAGAAAATCGAAACAGCGTGTCGGACTGACAAAGCCTTGTTCGTCATTCTGGCAGTCAATGCCATAGGGGATGAACGATGCGTTTCATGGTGATCGTAAAGGCGAGCGAGGAGAGTGAAGCCGGGGTGATGCCGTCGATGGAATTGCTCACGGCGATGGGCGGGTTCAACGAGGAGATGGTGAGGGCCGGCGTGATGCAGGCGGGGGAGGGACTGCATCCGACCAGCAAGGCCACGCGCATTCGCTATGGCGGCGAGCCCGCGGTATCACACGGCCCGTTCGCCTTGTCCGGCGATCTCATCGCGGGGTTCTGGCTGATCGAGACGGAGACGCTGGACGATGCCATCGCCTGGATGAAACGCGCGCCGTTCGACGGCGATGCCGAGATCGAACTGCGTCAGATTTTCTCGCTGGAGGATTTCGGCGAGGCAATGACGCCGGAGCTGCGTGAGCAGGAACGGTTGATGGTCGAACAACTGTCCAAGAAGTAACGGAGACTGACATGCGTTTCATGATGTTGATGATCCCGGCTGGTTACGAGAGTGCGTTGCCGGGGACCGTGCCCGACGATGTCAAGCGCGTCGCTGCGATGATGGCCTTCAACAAGGCGCTGCAGGACGCTGGCGTGCTGATCACGCTGGATGGCCTGCATCCGCCCTCCATGGGTGCGCGCGTCTCGTTTCCGGACGGCAAGCCGGTGGTGACTGATGGTCCCTTTACCGAGACCAAGGAAGTGCTGGGCGGCTACTGGATGATCGACGTCGCCTCGCGCGACGAGGCGATCGCCTGGGCGCGCCTTTGCCCGGCCACGCCGAACGAGATCATCGAGGTCCGGCAGGTGCAGGAAATGTCCGATTATCCTGAAGACGTGCAGCAAGTCGCCGCTGGCTTCGAGGACATGCAGACCGCCGCGAAGCGACGCGGTTGATCGGCTCACGCGGCGAGCGACATCTTCCGATACAGGGACGAATAGCTCGCCGCCGAGATGTTCCACGAGAACGACTTGGCCATGGCGCTGCGGCGCATCGAGTTCAGCCGGTCCTGCGAGCCGAAGGTGGCGAAGGCGCGCAGTATGCCGCCCAAGAAGGACTCGGTCGAAGGCTTGGTGAACAAGAAGCCGGTCTCGCCATCGATGATGGTTTCGGCGAGGCCGCCGGTCTGGTGCCCGATCGGCAGCGAGCCGAAGCGCTGCGCATACATCTGGCTCAAGCCGCACGGCTCGAAACGCGATGGCATCAACGTGAAATCGCTGCCGGCAAAGATGCGCCGCGCTTCGCGATCATTGAAGCCGATGGCGACGCCGATGGCATCGGGGCGCCGGCGATGCGCTTCCATCAACGCATGTTCGATAGCGGGTTCGCCGGTGCCGGTGACCACGATCTGTCCGCCGGCCGACACGATGGCATCGGCAGCAGCCAGAACCAGATCGACGCCCTTCTGATGCACCAGGCGGGCGACCAGACCGAAAATGGGCCCGCGTGACAGCGCGAGCCCGAATTGCTGGCGGACACCGTCGGCATTGGCGCGTTTGGCTTCCCAGTCGCCGGCGCCGAATGGGCGCATCAGTTCCGAGCAAAAGCGCGGATCCCAGGTCTCGTCGATGCCGTTGAGGATGCCGGTGAGCTGCGCTGCGTTGGAGCGCTTCTTCAGCAATCCTTCCAGACCACAGCCGAGCTCGGCCGTGGTGATCTCGCGGGCATAGGTCTCGCTCACCGTGGTGAGATGCGTGGCGGAGTTCAGGCCGCCCTTGAGGAACGACAGCTTGTCGTAGAATTCCAGCCCGTCGATATGAAACGAGTCCTCCGGTGCGCCGATGCGCCGCAGCGCCGCTTTCGGAAACAGGCCCTGATAGGCCAGATTGTGGATCGTCAGGATGGTCGGGATCGGGCTGCGGTTCCAGGCCATGTAGGCCGGCACCAGCGCGCTCGGCCAGTCATTGGCGTGGACCAGATCCGCGCTCCAGTTGGGATCGACCTTGCCTGCCGCCAGCAAGGCCGCCGCCGAGGCAAAGCGCGCGAAGCGGATGTCGTTGTCGGGCCAGTCGCGTGCATTCTCATCGCCATAGGGATTGCCGGGGCGGTCATAGAGCTGCGGGCACAGCAGCACATAAACCGGCATGCCGTCCTTGGTGGCGGCAAGGCCGAGCGAGCAGGCGGGCATCTCGGCCAAGGCCGGGCATTGGCCGACGATGTCGATCGGGCCGCATTGAGCCACCACGTCGCGATAGCCGGGGAGAAGGACGCGGACATCGCTCCAGTTGCGAAGGGCGCGGGGAAGCGCGGCTGAAACGGCGGCCAGTCCGCCCACGCGGACATAATCATCGATCTCAGGCGTGACGAATAAAACCTTCAAAGACGCCTCTCGTGCCTCAAGCAACGCAGAAAATGGAAACCGGCCGGAAGTCTCGTCAGATGCTCGTCGGAAGAAGAAGGTGCATCACCAGCTAACGGATATGGAACTCAGTTTTATTACTTGCGACGCAAATCAATTCGCTTTGCATCGCAGTATATCACATCACTTAATGCGGCGTTGCAAAAGAGAAATGTGCGGGCAGCATCCTCTCGATTTTTAAGCATCGGTCGGGTGCCGCACCACCAGGCGCAGGAAACTCATCACGCAGCCGATCGCGGCGAAGCCGGCGCCGAGGGCCAGCGCCCAGGTCGCGCCGCTATGGCCGAACAGTCCGAAGCAGAACGCCGCCAATGCCGCGCCGACGCTCTGGCCGGTCAGCCGGGCGGTGGCGACGATGCCGCTGGCGCCGCCGCTGCGGCCGGGCGGCGCGCTCGACATGATCGCCTTCATGTTCGGAGCCTGGAAGAAGCCGAAGCCGGCACCGCAGATCACCATGCGCCAGACGATGTTGGCGATGCTCGGTTCCGGTGGCAGCGTGGCCAGCAACACCATACCGATGCCGAGCATGGCCAGTCCGATCCCGCCGAGCAGGCCCGCGGGGTGGCGGTCGGACAGCCGGCCGGCAATCGGCGCCATGATGCCGACGACGAGCGGCCAGGGTGTCAGGAAAAGCCCGGTCTCGACGGCCGAACGATGCAGCACTTCTTCGAAAAAGAACGGCAGCGACACGAATGCAAGGCCCTGCACCGCAAAGGAACAGAGCGCGGTGGCGGCCGATAGCGCAAATAGCGGTCGGCGGAACAGGTCCACGGGGAGCATCGGCGCGGGATGTCCAGCCTGCCGCCGCAGCAACAGCCATCCGAACATCAGTCCGGCTACGAGTTCGGCGACGACGATCGGCAGCGCGACGTGATGCGCGGCACTGTCGATGCCGGTGATCAGCAGACCCAGGCACGACATCGCGAGCAGCGCGCCAACGTAGTCGAAGCGATGCGTGGCGCGGGACGTCTTCGGCAGCGTCTTCAGGCTGACGGCGATGGCGGCGAGGCCGAAAGGCAGGTTGATGGCAAACAGCCATTCCCAATTGGCCACGGACAGGATGCCCGAGGCGATGGTCGGCCCGACGGTGAACGAGGTCGCCACCACCAGCGCGTTGTGCCCGAGGCCGCGGCCGAATTGGTTTGGCGGATAGACCGTGCGGACCAGCGCCGCATTCACGCTCATGGCGCCGGCGGCGCCGAGCCCCTGCAGCACGCGGGCAATCAGCAGCGTATCCAGCGACCAGGCCAGCGCGCAGGCAAGCGACGCCACGGTGAACAGGATCAGCCCGAACATGTAGATGCGCTGATGGCCGATGATCTCGCCGAGCGCACCGAACGGAAGCAGGGTTGCGACCATGGCGATCTGATAGACATTGACGACCCAGATCACATCGGCCGGCGTGGCTTTCAGTTCGGCAGCGATGGTGGGGAGCGCGACATTGGCGATGGCGGTATCGAGCGAGGCCATGGCGAGGGCCGTGAAGATGGCCACGCGCGCCCAGCGCTGCTGCTGCGGCGTCAGCCCGTCCGTCGGCTGCGGAGCCTGTGCCGCGATACCATCTGCCATGTCGAGGGATTCCTGGATGCGGCCGTCGTGCGACCGCTGCCGGCTATCTAGGCCAGTTTGTCGTTCTGCTGCAGCGATTTAACTGCATGAGGCATATGCGCCTTGTAGCGCTTTGCTCACCCGACAGCGGCGTGCCGATCAACTGGTCTTCGGTTTGAACCAGGTGCCGGTGGCTACGGCGGTGACGATGATGCTGCCATAGACGACCAGAGCGAAAGCGAGGCAGGCGAACAGCCAGGTCAGCGACCCCGTCAGCCGTAGCGCCAGCCATCCGCCGACGATGGAAATCAGCAGCCGCAGCACGCCGGCCAGCAGCGGGTACAGCATCTTGCCGGCGCCTTGCGAGGCGAAATACAGCGACAGGCCGAGACCGAAGAACCCGTAGGCCGGGCCGACGATGCGCAGATAGGCGCTACCGGTCTCGATCATCTGCGGATCCGAGCCGAACAGGCCGAGCCAGGCGGCCGGCCAGATGGCGGCCGCGAGCCCGATGGTCTCGGTAATCACGAACACCATGCCGCCGCCGATCAGCGCGGCACGCAGCGCGCGGTCTTGCTGACCGGCGCCGATATTGGTGCCGACCAGGGCGACCAGCGGCCCGCCGAAACCGAAGGCCAGCGGCACCATGAGATATTCGAGCCGCACGCCGGTGCCGAAGCCTGCCACCGCATCGCCGCCGGCAAAGCTGCCGACCAAAGCCGTGGTCAACAGCACCGTGAAACTCGTCTGCAGCGAGATCACCGCGGCGATGGCGCCGACGCGGAGGATGTCGGCGGACAGATCCCAGCGCAGGCGCGCCCACTTGAAATGCACGATGCAGCGGCCTGCCAATATATAGCCGGCCAGCACCGCACCGACCACGAAGGTCGAAAGCACCACCGCCCATCCGCCGCCGGCGATGCCGAGGGCCGGAATCGGGCCCCAGCCGAAGATCAGCAGCGGCGACAACGGGATCAGGATCACGACGCCGATGCAGATCGACAGCGATGGCACCAGCATGTTGCCGGTTCCGCGAATGATGCTGGCGAAGCCATTCATCAGCCACACCAGCACACTGCCGCCGAACACCACGTTGGAATATTGCATGGCCGCATCGAGCGCGCCGCCGCTCACGCCCATCGCCGTGTAGATGGCGCGGCCCCAGATCAGGAAGATCGCCGAACCGATCAGGCCGAGCAGGATGTTGATGACGGTGGCATGCAGCACCAGCGCTTCGGCGTCATCGACGCGCCGGGCGCCGAGTGCGCGCGCGATGGCCGAGGAAATGCCGCCGCCCATGGCGCCGGCCGACAGCATCTGCATCATCATGAAGCCGGGAAACACCACGGCCATGCCGGTCAGCGCATCAGTGCCGAGATGCGAGACCCACCAGGTCTCGATCAGCCCGGTGGATGCCTGCGCCAGCATCACCAGCAGATTCGGCCAGGCCAGCTTCACCAGCGTGGAGGCGATCGGCGCCTGCAGCAGCATGCGCGTGCGCGGGTTCATGCCGGGGATGGGCGCCGGACTTGCGGCCTCGACCGCCTGCGGGGTTTCCAGTTTCATGGCGATCCGTCCTTCTGTGGGCGCGGTTTGCTCAAGCGGCGCTGGACGCGGGCGCTCGCGGCGGGGCCGGGGGCGTTCGCATGGGTCGCTTCGGTGATCGGTTTGCCGGTGTTGCGATCGATCATGACGGGGTCGGCGCGTTGGCCGGTTTCCTTGTCGATCAGCACGACGCTCTCGCCTTCCGGCGCGAAGTGGCGGTTACCCCAGGCCTGCAGCGACCACAGCACCGAGCGGAAATCACGCCCGCGCGGGGTCACGATATATTCGTAGCGCGGCGGCTTCTCGGAATAGAGACGCTTTTCCAGCAGCCCCGCCTCGACCAACACCGCAAGGCGCCGGGTCAGCATGTTCGGCGCGATGTTCAGGTTTTTCTGAAACTGATCGAAACGCGTCATCCCATAGATGGCGTCGCGCATGATCAGGATGCTCCACCACTCGCCGACCCGCTCAAGGCTGCGGGCGACCGGGCATTCCATCTTGTCGAAGCTTTTGCGCTGCATGGCAGCAAGATAGACAAGTGACTATCATCATGCAAGTCACGGGGGTAGGGAGGAATGCTGTTGCTTCCCGGTGATGGATATGTCGGATCCGGTGTTGAGCTACCAGTGCCCGCCGACCTGGAGGCCGGCGACGTAGAACACGGCGAAAGTCAGCGCCATTGAGGCGCCGACGAGCAATTGTTCGCGGAGGGAAAGATCGAACCAGGACATGCCACAACTCAAATCGAACAAGGTTGATGTCCGGTAAAGGGTCGCTGCCCGCATGAAAAGTTAAAACGCGGGTTCCCTGATCACTATCCGACCATCCGTTCTCGCCCGACCCAGAAGCTTGCGCGCAGAGCCTTCTTGTCGATCTTGCCGACGCCGGTCATGGGCAATTCGGTCACGAACTTGACGTGTTTGGGCGCGTGCGCCGAGCCTTTCTGGGCCTTCACCAGATTGATCAGCGCTTCCGCACTGGGCTCGGCGCCACCACGCGCCACCACGATGGCAATGACGGCCTCACCCCATTTGTCGTCGGGAATCCCGACCACCGCGCACATCGCGACGTCGGCATGGCCGGTCAGCACATCCTCGATCTCGCGCGGAAAAATGTTGAACCCGCCGGACACGATCATGTCCTTCTTGCGGTCGAGGATGAACATGTAGCCGCGCTCGTCCTTGCGCGCGATGTCACCGGTGTGCAGCCAGCCATTCTTCAGCGTCTCTGCGGTCTGTTCCGGCCGCTTCCAGTATTGCTGCATGACATGCGGCGCCCGCACGCAGATCTCGCCGGCCTCGCCGGGGGGGACGTCCTGGTCGTCATCGTCGAGAATGCGCACGTCGCACATGGCGATCGGGAAGCCGCAGGACAGAAACAGCTCCGGCTGTTTGACGTCGTGATCCGACTTGCGCAGCACCGAGACCGGATAGCATTCGGTCTGGCCGTAGAGTTGCGAGAACACCGGCCCGATCCGCTCGATGCCTTCCACCAGCCGGCTCGGCGACATCGGCGATGCTCCGTAGAGCACCAGATCGAGCGAGGACAGATCGGTCGTCGCCAGCGCCGGCTGATCGAGCAGCACATAGATCATGGTCGGCACGAACAGCGTGAAATTGATGCGCTCGCGTTCGATGGTCCTGAGCACGGCGCCGGGGTCGAAGCCTTTCAGCATATGCACCGTGCCGCCGCGCATCAGCGTCGGCAGCACCTTGGTGCCGGCCACATGGCTGATCGGCGCAACGGTGAGGTAGCTCGGCCGATCCGGAATTTCGAAGTCGGCCAGAATCGCGTTGGCGAAGCCCGCGGTTTCGCGATGCCGGCGCAGCGCGCCCTTGGACTTGCCCGTGGTGCCGCCGGTGTAGTTCAGCACCGCGACGTCGTCGACCTCGGCAAAGTCGCGCGCTGTCGCACTCCCGTTGTCGTCGATGACCCGCAGCAGATCGATGCCGTAGTCGGCACGGCCGAGCGTGAACACGTGCCGCAGCCCCTGTGCCCTTGCGGCGAGTTCGCCGCCGCGCAGCCCGAAATTTTCGGCATCGATGACGAGGATCTGCGCTTCCGAATCCTCGATCTGGTCGATCTGATCCTGCAGCGAGCCCAACGGATGCAGCCAGCTGATGGCGAAGCGCGACAGCTGTGCCGCCACGCCGGCGCACCACGTTTCGGCGCGATTGGCGGTCAGCAGCGCGACCTTGGTACCGGGCTCCGCGCCCAGCCTCATGAGCACGGATTGCAGCCGGCCGATCATGTCGGTGGCGCCGCGATAGGTGAGGGAGCCGCCCGGCCAGCTGAAGGCGGTGCGATCGGGATAGCGCGCCAGTGCGCGCAAGGTTTGCAGCCCCAGTGTGGGAAACGTGTTGAGGACGTCCGCCATGGCATTCTCCCGTTTGTCCGGCCTCTGCGGGCCGCTGCCTCGCAGGCTAACAACGTTTCCGGCGCGTGCAATACAGAAGCTGCGCAAAACGACCCTGTCATTGCGGGCAGCGCAGCGGTTGTCTCGCGTTGACGGGAATGCGCGAACTTCTGGCGACTCATGGAGTTGGCGTGTGCTAGACATCCGGCCGAAGCTTCGGCTGCGTCACAGGAGATCAAGATGCGCAAACTATTGACCGTGCTGGCAGCACTGGCGACCCTCGGCCTGTCCGGTTGCGGTTACAACGCGATTCAGACCAATGACGAACAGGTCAAATCCGCCTGGTCCGAGGTGGTGAATCAATATCAGCGCCGCGCCGATCTGGTGCCCAACCTCGTCAACTCCGTGAAGGGCTTCGCCCAGCAGGAGAAGGACGTGCTGCTCGGCGTCACCAATGCCCGCGCCAAAGTGGGATCCGTGCAGGCGACGCCCGAGGTGGTGAACGATCCTGCCGCCCTGCAGAAATTCCAGGCTGCGCAAGGCGAGCTGTCCGGCGCGCTGTCACGCCTGCTGGTCGTCACCGAGAACTATCCGCAGCTGAAATCGGATGCGCTGTTCAAGGATTTGATGTCGCAGCTCGAAGGCACCGAGAACCGTATCACGGTGGCACGCAATCGCTATATCAAGGCAGTGCAGGACTATAATGTCGGCGTCCGCACCTTCCCGAACAATCTCACCGCCATGATGTTCGGCTATAAAGAGAAGGCCAATTTCTCGGTGGCCAACGAAGGCGAGATCTCCACCGCACCGAAGGTCGATTTCAATCCGACGCCGGCGCCGGCCAAGTAAGCCGGCGATGAGGCTCGTATCAGCCGGCCTGCTGGCGCTGCTGCTGTTGTGCTGCGGCGTCCCTGCCTTTGCAGACGTCGCGGTGCCGGCTCTGACCGGCCGCGTGGTCGATCAGACCGGCACGCTCACAGCCGGCGATCAGGCTGAACTCAGCCGCAAGCTGGCGGATTTCGAGACCCGCAAGGGCAGCCAGATCGCCGTGCTGATCGTGCCCACCACGCAGCCCGAAAGCATCGAGCAGTTCTCGCTCCGTGGCGCCGAGGCGTGGAAGATCGGCCGCAGCAAGGTCGATGACGGTGCCATCCTCGTGGTCGCCAAGAACGATCGCAAGCTGCGCATCGAGGTCGGGTACGGGCTCGAAGGCGCGCTCACCGATGCCACCGCCAGGCGCATCATCGACGAAATCATCGCGCCACGTTTCAAGACCGGCGATTTCGCCGGCGGTATTGCGGCGGGCGTCGAGCGGATGCTCAAGGTCATCGACGGCGAGCCGCTGCCGGCCCCAGCTCCACGTTCGGAATGGAGCGGCAATACCGGCATGCTCGAGCAGTTGTTCGAATATGCGCCGTTCCTGTTTTTCGGCGCCTTGTTTGTCGGCGGGATCCTGCGGGTGATCTTCGGTCGTCTGCTGGGTGCGATTGCGTTCGGCGCCCTGGTGACGGCAGTGATCTGGTTCGTGGCCGCCAGCCTGTTCGCGGCCGTCATTTGCGGCGTGATCGCTTTCGTCATCACGCTGATCGGCGACGCTGTGGGGACATCGGGCGGCGGCTCGTCCGGCCGCGGCGGCAGTTCGTGGCCGTCGGGCAGTTCGAGCTCGTCCAGCAGCAGCGGCGGGTTCAGTGGCGGTGGCGGCAGTTTCGGCGGCGGCGGCGCGTCGGGGAGTTGGTGATGAGCCTCAAACGTATCTGCAACCATCTGCTCGGTAACCGCGCCCGCGTCCGCAAGGCATTTTCGCCCGGGGCGATGGCGGCGATCGAGCAGGCCATCAGATCAAGCGAAGCCACCCATGCCGGCCAGATCTGTTTCGTCGTCGAAGGTGCGCTCGACGGTGCGCCGCTATTCCGCAACCAGCCGGCCCGCGATCGCGCCCTCGATGTGTTCGCGCAACAGCGGGTCTGGGACACCGAGCACAACAATGGCGTGCTGATCTATCTGCTGTTGGCCGACCGCGACGTCGAGATCGTGGTCGATCGTGGCATCGACAAGCGCGTCGGCCCGGCCGGTTGGGAAGCGATTTGCCAGATGATGGAAACGCATTTCCGCGCCGGCCGCTTCGAGCAGGGCGTCATTGCCGGCATCGAAGCCGTGACCACGCATTTGGCGACGCATTTCCCGAAGGGCTCAGCGGGGGTGAACGAACTGCCGGACGCGCCGGTGGTGTTGTAGAGCTCCGTCATTGCGAGGAGCGCAGCGACGAAGCAATCCAGAAGCCCCGGGCGAAGACTGGATTGCTTCGCTACGCTCGCAATGACGGCTGACAGGTCTCCGCCTTACGCCTTCACCGATTCCCGTTGCGCCAGCCGCTCGAACCACGCCGCGATCTTGGTGTTGCCGCGGTCCCAGGGCTGGCCGACCTTGTCGGCGAAATCGAGCCAGCAATACAGCACGATGTCGGCCATGGTGAAGCGCTGCCCGGCGATGAACGGCTTGTCGCCCATCTGGCCGTCGAGCCACTGCAAACGATCGGCGACGATCTTCTTCAGTCCGGCTGCGGCCTCGGGCACGCAGACGATGCGCGTCTCGAACCGAGCCGTTGGCGATGTGCTGGCAGATGTTGAGGTCGACGCGCTGCCGCCACATCCGGGCTTCCGCGCGCTCGGCCGGCGTCGCGCCGATCAGCGCCGGCTGCGGCTGCAGTTCCTCGAAATATTCGCAGATCGCCACGGTCTCGGAAATGAAGCTGCCGTCGGCGCATTCGAGGGTCGGCATCTGGCCGTGCGGATTGCGCGCCAGATGCGCGGCTTCGCGGTTCTCGCCGGCGGCGAGATCAACGCTCTGCACGGGCAGGTTGATGCCTTTTTCGGCCATGAACATGCGGACCACGCGCGGATTTGGCCCGATGGAATCGTAGAGCTTCATGAGGGAGTGTCCTTGGGCGTTCAGTTACGCATTGTTGTGCGAAGCCGGCGGCTGCGCGTCAAGCCAGGTTCCGCGGCCGGAGAACAGGTGAAATTTTCGTAACCGGCAGCCGAAGTAAGAATTTGGCAAGCAATGAAAGTTACCAAAAGGTTGAACGATCCTGGAGACTTTGACCGTGAGCGAGCACAGCGCCGATTCCACCCCCGATGTCAGCGGCAATCAGGCCGGCAACAGGCATGTGGTTTCCCCGAATCTGGCCCCCGGACAAAGCGACGACAAGCATGCTGGCGGCCACAGGCGGGAAGCGCCGAGGCTTGGTGCGCCCGGCCGCATCAGCCTGATGGGCCCGACCCTGGAAGGCGCGCAGCGTGACGATCACAAGCATGAGCGCTCGTGGGAGGACATGGTCAATTCCGAACCGCGCATCGAACACGAACAGAAGAGCAGCACCGCGCGCATGCTGGCTATTGCCGCGATGATCGCCGTCGGCATCACCGTTGGCGCGGTCGGCGGCACCATGGCGACATCGGGCCTCGGCAAACTGCTGGCTGCCGATGATGGCAAGTCCAGCACCCACGCGCTCGAAGAGCACATCACCCGCCTCGAAAGCGAGGTCGCCGCCCTCAGGGCCGATGCCGACAAGGCGACTAAGACCAGCGCGACTGCGCGGGCCCGCTTCAACGATCGCCTCGACAAGCTGGAGAAGGCGCAGGCGGAGCCGAATGCGAAGATTGCGAAGCTGAACGACGCCGTCGAGAAACTGCGCAGCGCGCCGCCACCGGCGCCTCCAGCCCCGGTCGCCGCTGCGCCCGCGCCGACGCCAGCACCGGTGGCCGCCGTTCCGGCCAAGGAAGTGACCGGCTCGATCGGCAAAACCGAGACCACGGCGCCGAAGCCCGACGTGGCGCGCCTGCCGACAGTGGATGGCTGGCACATCGTCGACGTGGCCGCCGGTGGCGCCACCATCGAAGGCCGCCAGGGCATCTTCGAGGTCTATCCCGGCGACCCCGTCCCCGGCCTCGGCCGCGTCGACGCGGTGCGCAAGCAGGATGGCCGCTGGACCGTGGTGACCAGCCGCGGCCTCATCGTCGCGCGTTGAACGTTGGCCGGATCGATCGTGAAGGCCGCTGCCCGTGCAGCGGCCGTTGTTTTGCGCTAGCCTGCCATCCTGACCCGTCGGGATGTTGCCGTGCGCCTTCGTTGTAGCCTGCTTGCTCTGCTGCTTTGCCTGGCGCCCATGGGCGTTCGGGCCGAGAGCAACAGCCTCGCGATCACCGATGCCGCGGCGCTGCGCCAGTTGGAAACGTCGCGCTTCGGCCTCGCGCAACTGCTTGCGCCTGCCACGGCAGTGCCGCTCGCCAATGACACGCTGTTCGCGCTGCCAAGCATGGCGCCGATCCGTTCGGCGCTCGACAGCGCCTTCACGCGCTATCTCGCCGATCGCCGGATGCATTCGCCCGATACGCGCATCGGCGTCGGCGCTGGGCATGACGTGGTCCTGTTCGACCAGGCACTGCTCGCGTTACCGGACACCCGTTTCGCGCTGGCCGGCATCGTCAATCGCATGGACCGCGCTTATGTCGCGCCGCAGACTTGCGGCGAGATCCGGCTGATCTACCGGCTGATCCGCACGACTGCCGGCGATAAGCCGCCGCGGCTGCCGATGACGCTCAATCTTGTGCTGCATGCCAGGCAACTTGCCGCATCGGCCATTACCGAAACCGGCGCCGCGCTGGCCACGCGACTGACGGCGAACGATGGAGCGCTGGCCACGGTCCATGCGGCGCAGATCGATCGTATCGAAACCAATGTGCAGATCGGCCACCGGCCGCAATCGACCGCGCAGGATTTCCGCACCGACTATCTGCAGAACGTCTTCAAGCTGGACCCGTCATCGCAGCAGTTTCACCCGGCGCCGATGGAGAACCAGATCGATCGCGACCGGCTGCTGGCAGACCCCTCGCTCGGCCGTGAATTTCGCGACTGGCTGCTCGCGCCCGACAATCTGCGGGCGCTCGACCGCGGCACGTTGCTGATCCCCGAGCGGTTTCTCG
>JAPLPC010000653.1 GCA_026400425.1 Hyphomicrobiales bacterium
GCGGTCATCCTGCTGCTGCTGACGGTCTACATCATCTACGAGGCCTACCAGCGTTTCCTGGCGCCGCCGGAGGTGCTGAGCGGACCGATGCTGATCGTCGCGCTCATCGGCCTCGCCGTGAACCTCGTCAGCATGTGGCTCCTAATCGGCGGTTCGAAGGAAAGCTTGAACGTCAAAGGGGCGTATTTCGAGGTCCTTGGCGATATGCTGGGCTCCGTCGGCGTGATCGCGGCGTCCCTCGTCATCATGTTCACGGGTTGGCAGTTGGCGGACCCGCTGATCGGTGCCGGTATCGGTCTGTTCATCGTGCCGCGTACCTGGATCCTGCTCAAGCAGGCGGTCAACATTCTGATGGAGTCGACGCCGGCCAACGTCGACGTGGAGAAGATGACCGCGAGCTTGGGCTCGATCCCCGGCGTGACCGCGGTCCATGATCTGCACGTCTGGACGATCACCTCGGGCACCGACGCGATGAGCGGTCACCTCGTCGTCGAGGACGCGACCCGGTGGCGCGAGGTTTTGCGGGAGGCGCAGACGCGCGTTCGGAAGGAATTCAGCATCGAACACGTCACCATTCAGGTCGAGGACGAGGCGATGAGAAGCGCGGAAGCGCAGCTCGGCTTCTGACCGCGGTTCAAAGATCGGAGGTCGTCATGAGCGACAAGCAGATGATCGGCCTGTCGGGCCTTATCGCGATGAGGAAGCACCTGGACTCGATCGCCAACAACGTCGCGAACCAGACGACGCCGGCGTTCAAGGCGGGACGTGTGCAGTTCAGGGAGTACCTCACCGACGCCAAGGAGGCGGAGGTTCCGGATCTAGCCAAGCGCTCGATGGTTTCGACCTCGCAGTTCACCGACTTCGCCGTCGGCGGAGTGAAGGCGACCGGGAATTTCCTGGACGTGGCGCTAATCGACGACGCTTCCTTCTTCGTCGTCGATACGGCGGCCGGGCCCCGGTACACGCGTTCCGGAGCCTTCACGCTGGACGGGAAGGGCAAGCTGACGACGCTGGACGGGGCGCCCGTCATGACCAGCAACGGCCCACTGATCGTGCAGCAGCGCGACGGGCCCGGGGACGGGTCCATTTCGACGTCGCAGGGACGCGTCGCCGGCCTGCGGATGGTCCGGTTCGCCGACCGTCAGCAACTGACGCCGGAGGGCGGCGGCCTTTTCTCGTCGGTGACGCCGCCGATCGACATTCCGTCCGGGAAGGGGCGCCTGGCGACGGGCGTCCTCGAAATGGCGAACGTCAGGCCGGCCGACGAAATGAGCCGGATGATGGCCGCCACGCATGCCTACGACGTCCTGGCCAAGACGGTCTTCAAGGGCGAGCCCGCCGAAGAGCTCCGGAAACTGGCGGGAGCGGGAGAGGACTGATGGAACGGGCCGCCGGCGACGACACGGATGGTGCGTGCGCGATGGGACGACCGGCAAGGTGGTGACATGCGTGACGCCTCCACCGATGGCCATGTTTCGGATCGAGGCGGAGCTTCTCCGCGACCAGCTGAACCAGACGCTGCAACGCTATCCCGGCGCGGCGCGATACATGAGAGGTCGGCCATGAGCGCTGCGATAGTGGAGAAGACCAGGATGCGGGTGGAGGGCATGGACTGCGCCTCCTGCGCCACGAAGATCGAGAACGCCCTGCTGCGGGTCGAGGGCGTGTCCGAGGTCAGGGTGTCGGTCCCGGCCGGCACCGTGACGGTCCAGCATGCGGCTTCCGACGTCCAGTCGTTCCGGAAACGGGTCGAAGGGCTAGGCTACAAGGTGCTCGACGTCGGAGGCGAAGGCCGTCGCCCGGACCAGGAGGGTTCGGGCGACCACCAAGCCCATTCTCACGATCATCACGACCATGGGGGCTCCTTTGCCGACGAGGGATCGAAGGCCCGGACGCCATGGTGGCGGACAGCCAAGGCGACGATGACCATCGCCGTCGGCGTCGCGCTCGCTGCGGCCTTCGTCCTGGGCAAGCTCGTCCCTGCCGTCGAGACCCCGGCGTTCCTGGCGGCGATGCTCATCGGCCTGGTGCCGATCGGGGGGCGCGCCTTCAACGCCGCCATCTCCGGAACGCCGTTCAGCATCGAGATGCTGATGACGATCGCCGCCATCGGCGCCGTCTTCATCGGGGCGACGGAGGAGGCGGCTACGGTCGTTTTCCTGTTTCTGATCGGCGAACTCCTGGAGGGCGTCGCCGCCAGCCGCGCCCGCGCCAGCATTCAGGACCTCACCAAACTCGTTCCGGAGACTGCCAGGCTCGAGCGGGACGGCAGGGTGGAGGAAGTCCCGGCAGCGAGCCTGGAGGTCCAGACTGTCATCCAGGTGCGTCCCGGCGACCGCATCCCGGCGGACGGAGTCATCATCGCCGGCGAGAGCGCGATCGACGAGGCACCGGTCACAGGCGAGAGCACGCCGGTCCGCAAGGGCATCGACGGGACCGTCTATGCGGGCACGATCAACGGCGACGGCGTGCTGCGGGTCAGGGTCACGGCGGCCGCCGCAGACAACACCATCGCGCGGGTCGTCCGCCTAGTGGAGGAGGCGCAGGAGTCGAAGGCGCCGACTGAGCGCTTTATCGACCGCTTCTCAAGGGTATACACGCCTGGCGTGGTCGTAGTAGCGGCGCTGATCGCCGTCGTTCCGCCGCTGTTGCTCGGCGGTGAATGGCAGGGGTGGATCTACAAGGGTCTTGCGATCCTTCTGATCGGCTGCCCGTGCGCGCTGGTGATCTCGACGCCGGCGGCGATCGCGGCGAGCCTCTCGGCGGGGGCTCGTAGGGGCCTGCTTCTCAAGGGCGGTGCCGTTTTGGAGGAGATGGGCCGGATACAAGTGGCGTGCTTCGACAAGACCGGAACGCTGACGGCCGGCAAGCCGCAGGTCACCGACGTCGCATCCTTCGGCGTTCCGGAAGCCGAGGTGCTGCAGCTTGCGGCGGCTCTGGAATCCGGA
>JAPLPC010000447.1 GCA_026400425.1 Hyphomicrobiales bacterium
GTCGCCTGTGCGATCAGATCGAACGCGTCCCATGCCTTGAACGGGACATCCATCATGTGCGGGGCGGTGAGATAGGTCGAAGATCCGACGAGGCCCATCGTGTAACCATCGGGCGCGCTGCGGGCCAGTTCGGCTGGCCCCAACTGCCCGGCGGCACCCGGGATGCTTTTGATGACGATCGTGACACCCAGGGTCTTTTCGAGGCTCCGCGCCAGTGCGCGCGCTGTCAGCTCGGTCGAGGATCCCGGAGGAAAATTGTTGATGAGCGTGATTTCTTTGCGAGGCCAGTCGGTCGCTGCCTTTGCAGAAACGATCGGAACGAAGCTGGAGCCCAACAGCGCGAGTAGTGTCGCAAGATATCGAAGGCGAATAATTCGCATCCTGTGTCTCCCTGCTATCTCTTTTTATTTGTTGCTTCGAATGTAGGGCCGTCGTTGCGGCTGTCAATGCGCGTCGGCTGCGTTACGATGTCCTTCTGTGTTGCATTGCATCGACACCCGCGCGCGTGCTCGCCTGAACAATCCAATCTGCGCGCGCGGATACATCCACACCAAGAGCGCTCTCATTCAACGTGACTCGACGTTAGTGGTAAGCGCATTGGGCCTGCGCGTCTCTGCGGGTTGCCGGCGCTGCGCATCCGGTCGATAAGCGTCGCCTGTGATCCCAAGCGAGCGCGCATCCGCCATGACTGAGCACCTCTACGTCCCCGCCGCCAACGGCTGGGACGCCGTCGATCCCCGCGCCGCCGGCTATGCGCCGCAGCGGCTCGCCGCCGCCGTTGCCTTTGCGCAGGCCAATGAGACGCCGTGGCCGCGGGGCTTCTATCACGAGGACGGGCGTTACGCGCCGAATGTGGACTGGAACGAGACCGGGCCGTGGAGCGCGGTGCTGGGGCCCGTGCGCGAGCGCGGCGGGCCGGCGGGCATGGTGCTGCAAGGCGGCCGGCTGCTGGCGTCGTGGGGCGACATCGCGCGCGCGGATATGACGTTCTCCATCGCCAAGAGCTATCTCGCCACGCTGGCGGGGCTGGCGCTGGATGACGGGCTGATCGGCGATCTCGACGAGCCGGTGGCCACCCGCGTGCCGGGGCCGCTGTTTGCCGACGCGCACAACGCTGTCATCACCTGGCGTCAGCTGCTGCAGCAGACCAGCGAGTGGCGCGGCGAATTGTTCGGCAAGCCTGACCAGATCGATCACCATCGCCTCGTCGCGCCGAATGCCGACAACAGCCGCAAGGGCGAATTGCGCGTGCTGCACGAGCCGGGCGCGTTCTATGAATATAACGACGTGCGCGTGAACCTGCTGTCGCTCAGCCTGCTGCATCTGTTCAAGCGGCCGCTGCCCGACGTGCTGCGCGAACGCATCATGGATCCGATCGGCGCCTCCGATCGGCGGCTATGACAATTCGTGGGTCGAAATCGACGGCGTGCGGATGCAGTCGGTGCCGGGCGGCGGCCATTGGGGCGGCGGCATGTTCATCGGCGCCGACGACCATGCGCGGCTCGGCCTGCTGATGGCGCGCGGCGGCGTGTGGGGCGGGCGGCGGCTGCTGTCGCAGGCCTGGATCGATGCGATGTGGACGCCGTCATCGCTGCAGCCGAATTACGGTCTGCTGTGGTGGTTGAATCGCGGGCCGCATGCCAATGTCAGCGCGCCGGACACCGCCGTCTATGCGCTCGGCGCCGGCGGCAACATGATCTGGATCGATCGCGACGCCGACATGATCGCCGTGACCCGCTGGCTGCCGAGCGCCAAGGCGCCGGAATTCATCCGGCAGCTGATCGCGGCGCGGGGGGCATAAAGCGAGATCGTGTCCCGGACGCGATGCAGCGCGCCCGGGGCACCTACCGATAGACCTGACGGCGATGCCCGATGCGAACGACAAGTATGCGCAGAATGCGATCTTCGATGCTGGCGATGATGCGGTAGTCGCCCACGCGGTATTTCCAGAGATCCCCGAACGTATCGCCACGCAGTGCTTCGCCGATCGATCGCGGGTCGTTGAGGACCGCCACGCGGTCGTTCAGAAAACGCAGGATGCGTTGCGCTTCCGGGCGCCCGAGTTTGTCGAGCTCGCGACGCGCCTTGTCGCCGATCTCAATCGTCCAGGCCATTTTGCGCCATCAGCTCGGACAGCGGGATCGTCTTCTCGCGGCCAGCACGGATATCATCGACGCGCTGGCGGGCAAGATCTGCATCTTCGAGATCGCCGAGATGCTCGATGATGACCTCGCGCGCGTAATCGCTCTTGGAGCGGCCGGTGCGTTTGGCCAGCGCGTCGAGCCGTTGCTCGATGTCCGGGGGGAGTTGCACTTCCAGCATGACGCTCTCCTGAAGCAATGCATGATAGCAGCTAGCGGAGAAGGCGGCAAATATCGGATTGCCCGGCGCCACAATCCCGTCATTGCGAGGAGCGAAGCGACGCGGCAATCCAGTTCTTCACGCGAAAGAAGAAAGACTGGATTGCTTCGCTCTGCTCGCAATGACGGCTGAGAGACCTTCGAATCTTTTCAATCCGAAACGTCTCTCGTCGTCGTCGTTTTACGCGACGCGCTTGATGGCGTCGCTGAGGATCGAGACGAGGTCGTCGATGTGGTTCTTCTCGACGGTCAAAGGCGGCGACATGGCGAAGGCATCGCCGCTCTGGCGCAGATAGAGGCCGCTGTTGAAGCAATCCACCATCACGTCATAGCCGCGGGCGCTCGGTGCGTCCTTGCGCGGGGCGAGTTCGACGGCGCCCATCAGGCCGCAATTGCGGATGTCGATGACGTTGGGCAGATCGCGCAGCGCATGCAGACTGTCGCGCCAGTATTCGGCCATCTTGCCGGCGCGGGTCAGCAGGCCTTCGTTCTTGTAGATGTCGAGGGTGGCGATGCCCGCGGCGCAGGCGACCGGATGCGCCGAATAGGTGTAGCCGTGGAACAGCTCGATCTGGCCTTCCGGGCCGTTCATCAGCGCGTCATAGACCTTGCGATGGGCGAACACGGCGCCGCAGGGCACGGTGCCGTTGGTGATGCCCTTGGCGGTGGTCATGATGTCCGGCGTCACGCCGAAATACTGCGCGGCGAACGGCGCGCCGAGACGGCCGAATCCGGTGATGCCTTCGTCGAAGCTCTAGGGGGTGCCGTGCTTGGTGCAGAGTTCGCGCAGCCGCTGCAGATAGTTCTTCGGCGGCGGCAGCACGCCGGTCGAGCCGGGCACCGGCTCGATGATCACGGCGGCGATGGTGTCGGCGCCATGCAGCGCGACCAGGCGCTCGACATCGTCGGCGAGTTCGGCGCCGTGCTCCGGCAGGTCCTTCGAGAAGGCATTGCGGGCGAGATCATGGGTGTGGCGGATATGATCGGTGCCCGGCAGTTGGGCCGAGGAGAAGGCGCGGCGGTTATTGACCATGCCGCCGACCGAGGTGCCGCCGAAGCCGACGCCGTGATAGCCGCGCTCGCGGCCGATCAGGCGGGTGCGCGCGGCCTGGCCGTTGGCGCGGTGATAGGCCAGCGCGATCTTCAGCGCGGTGTCGCCGGACTCCGAGCCCGAATTGGTGAAGAAGATGCGGTCGAGGCCTTCGGGCGCGATCTCGGCGAGGCGGTTGGCGAATTCGAACGCCAGCGGATGGCCCATCTGGAAGGCCGGCGCGAAATCGAGGCTGGTGAGCTGCCTCTCGACGGCGCTGGCGATTTCGGTGCGGCCGTGGCCCGCATTGGTGCACCACAGGCCTGCCGAGCCGTCGAGCACCTTGCGGCCGTCTTCGGTGGTGTAATACATGCCCTTGGCCGATGCGAACATGCGCGGCGCCGCCTTGAACTGGCGGTTGGCCGTGAACGGCATCCAGAACGTGTCGAGTTGCAGGCTGTTCGGAATCTGATGGACGGTCACGGCGCGCTCCACTGACTGATGTCTAGACGAGATGTCGGCTGATTTTCGCATCTGGATCATGTTCGTAACATTGCAACAAGTCCTTTTCTTGAGCGTCTCAAGCCATTGATCTTGCTGGCTGGATCTGGCCATATTTGCCCGATCCGCAACACCCTCAACAGGATTTGGACGTGAGCATCGATCTCGGCGAACGGCTGCGCTTCGTGCGCGGGCGCCACAAGCTGTCGCAACGCGAACTGGCCAAGCGCGCGGGCGTCACCAATTCGACGATCTCGCTGATCGAATCCAACCAGATGAATCCGTCGGTCGGCGCGCTGAAAAGAATTCTGGACGGCATTCCGATGGGGCTCGCGGAGTTCTTCGCCATCGAGCCGGACCGGCCGCGCAAGGCCTTCTACCGCGCCGACGAACTGACCGAGATCGGCAAGGGGCCGATCTCCTATCGCCAGGTCGGCGACAATCTGTTCGGCCGCAGCCTGCAGATCCTGAAGGAACGCTACGAGCCGGGCAGCGACACCGGCCGGGTGCCATTGGTGCATGACGGCGAGGAGGGCGGCATCGTGATCTCCGGCCGGCTCGAAGTCATCGTCGACGACGAGCGCCGCATCCTCGATCCCGGTGATGCCTATTACTTCGAAAGCCGCCGCCCGCACCGGTTTCGCTGCGTCGGCGCCAAGCCCTGCGAAGTCATGAGCGCATGCACGCCGCCGTCGTTTTGAGCGGCGACTGGAAGGGACAGCGTCGTCGCTGCCCCTTCGTTGCGGTCACGTCACTTCGGGGCTGCAGCCGCGGTCACCGGTGCGGTGGGTTCGGGCATCGCCGACGAATGATGGTGGGCGATCAGCCATTTGCCGTTGCGATAGACGTAATTGTAGCTGTAGCGCGCCGGCACGGTCACCTTCTCGCCGGGCAGCTTGCCGTCCAGCGTGAAGGTGTAGGTGCCGACATCGGTGGCGGTGTTGCAGCCGATCTTGATGGTGCGCGAATTGATCACCCCATGCGGGTGGCGCTCCAGGAAGTGGACGAAATAGTCCTGGATCAGGGCGCGGTCGGTGCGCGGCGTGTTCGACACCGTGGGCAGCAGCACCGCGTCGTCGGCATAATTGTCCGTCACCTTGGCGGGATCGTGCGTATCCAGCGACGCATTCCAGCGGTCAAACAGGGCTTCGACCTGCTGCTGGTTGATGGTGGCGCATTCCATGCTCTCGGCATGGACGGCTGAACTGGCGAGCACGGTGAAAAGCGCAGCGCCGGCGATGCCGGGCGCCCGAAGAAAGGTCGTCATGGTAAGTCCCCCAAGCCACTGAGCTGGCCAGTGCGCTGATTACCGCAGCGTCAATCGGCCGCGCCACGGAACTATGCATCCGTGAGACGGTGGATCAAGGCATTTCGCAATCTGAGGGCGAGTATCGTGGCGCGTCGAGGGTGCTACGAGGGATCGGCGTCCGGCCCGGCCATCGCGTCCAGCAGCGCTTGCGCCAAGCCCTTCTGCTCCGCCGGCAGGCCGCGTTGGCGAGCTGCCTGTTCGAGGGCAAAGGTCGCTTCCATATGGATGCGATAATGCGCGGCGTTCTGCTCGACGCCGGAGCCATCGGTGATATTGCCAAACACGACGGCATTGCGGCGCGCCACCGGGCGCGAGGTGAAGGCGCGGCATGACAGCGGGCGGACCTCATAGACGGTGCAGCGATCGTCGGCGCCAAGCAGCGGGCAGCGGTAGCGCAGTCTGGTCGGATCGGCGGCGTTGCTCGCTGCCGCCGCCGCGATCTGCAGCCGGCCGTGCAATGCGGTGCGCTGCTCCGCCGAAAAATGCGCTGCGATGTGATCCGCCATCATGCGCGCGATGCCGGGCGGCACCTGCACATAGAGATGACAGCAGGCCGCGCATCCGCTGCTGCAGGCAAGCTGCGGCTGGTTCGGGATATGCGCATAGACACCCGCGCTGGCGGCGCCCGCGAGATCGACGATGTCGCGGGCGGCTGCGGACAGGTCCGGCGCGCGCTCGCCGACGACACCGCAGGCCGCGCGCACATTGCCGAAGATGGCCTCATAGCGCCCGGACAGCGCGCGCATGAGATCGCCGACCTCGGCGATGTCGTCCGACACGAAAGCGATGGCGTCAGTTGCGCTCATGGCAGCGGAATACGCCGCGAATCGCGCGATGGGTAGCCCGGAGACGGGGGCGAAGGTGTGTTTCGGATGGCCCGCGCGAAATGCTGGATCTGTAGGGTGGGCAAAGGCGCCCACCGTCATGCGCAGCGCTTGCGGAGGGACGGGTGGTGGGCACGCTGCGCTTTGCCCACCCTACATGCCGCCCGGCTGATGCGTTACGCTCTCGTCTTGATGCGCGCCGGCTTGCCGGTCAGCGCGGCCAGCGCCACCGCCACGACGCGGTCGATAATGCCCTGCACGTCGTCCAGATCGCACAGGCCATCCGACATCCGGGTCAGGCGCTCGGTATCGCGGATGGTCTGGTGCGCCAGGGCCAATGCGAAATGCAGCGCCCAGAAAATATCCGCGGGGTCGTGATCGGGCAAAGCGCGGCGCAGCGCGGCGGCGAAGCGCTTGAGATGATCGACCTCGCGGGTCTTGATCTTGCGGATCGGCGGCACCGACTCGATCGAGGCGCGGATCATGAAGCGCGCCGCGGTCGAGCCCTCGCGGTCGGGTCCGAGACAGCCGCGCAGGGTCGGGCCGACCAGCGCGCGGCGCTCGCGATTGGTGGCGATACTGCGCGTCACGAACAATTCGGCGATCAACTCGTCCTTGGACCCGAAATGATAGTTCACCGCAGCGAGATTGACGTCGGCGGCGGCCACGATGTCGCGCATCGTCACGTCGGCAAAGCCGCGCTCGGCATAGAGCCGTTCGGCCGCGGTGATGATGGCGGTGCGGGTGCGATCGGCTGCCATGTTCGCTCTTGCCTTGATTTCGGACAATTGCTGCCGCGCCGTCGCGCTTCGAACATGGCCCCATGCGGGCAGCGCGGATCGGCACGATTGCATTTCAAACAACTGTATGAAACTATCGTTTGAGTGAGCGGAATGTCAATGCATGGGCCTGTCTGTGCGGGCCCGGCAGCATTCGGCCTCGCGCACCACGCCGTCGCCCCCGCGATGGACGACCGCCACGATCGACGAGCGACAATCCGCTCCAATTTTTCGCTTGCGGACGCCTATCGACGGGACAACAGTGCCGCCAAAGATTTCAAAGAACAAAGAGGAACGTTCCATGGATTTCACGATGTCGGATCGCCAGCGCGAATGGCTCGAGCGCGTATCCTCCTTCATGACCAAGCATGTCCGCCCGGCCGTGCCGATCTACAAGCAGCAGGACGCCGAGGGCGAGCGCTGGAAGGTCATTCCGATCGTCGAGGAGTTGAAGGCGAAAGCGAAGGCCGAAGGCCTGTGGAACATGTTCATGCCGCCGTCCTCGCATGAAGACGATGAATTCCACGGCGCGGGACTGAGCAATCTCGAATACGCGATGCTGGCCGAACAGATGGGCCATATAGGCTGGGCCTCGGAGGTCTTCAATTGCTCGGCGCCGGACACCGGCAATATGGAAGTGTTCATGCGCTACGGCACCAAGGAGCACAAACAGAAGTGGCTGAAGCCGCTGATGAACGGCGAGATCCGTTCGGCCTTCCTGATGACCGAGCCCGATGTGGCGTCGTCGGACGCGACCAATATCGAAACCTCGATCAAGCGCGAGGGCGACGAATATGTCATCAACGGCACCAAGTGGTGGTCGTCGGGCATGGGCGATCCGCGCTGCAAGATCATGATCGTGATGGGCAAGACCGATCCGAATGCGCCGAAGCATCAGGCGCAGTCGCAGATCCTGGTGCCGGCCGATGCCAAGGGCGTCATCGTCGAGAAGATGCTGCCGGTGTTCGGCTTCGACGATGCACCGCACGGCCATGCGCGGGTGCGGCTCGACAATGTCCGCGTGCCCGTCAGCAACATCCTGCTCGGCGAAGGCCGCGGCTTCGAGATCGCGCAGGGCCGTCTCGGCCCGGGCCGCATCCATCACTGCATGCGCACCATCGGCAAGGCCGAAGAGGCGCTGGAGAAGATGGTGCGTCGCCTGCAGTCGCGCACCGCGTTCGGCAAGAAGATCATCGAGTATTCGGTGTGGGAAGAGCGCATCGCGCAGGCCCGCACCGATATCGAGATGAACCGTCTGCTCTGCCTCAAGGCCGCCGACATGATGGACAAGGTCGGCAACAAGACCGCGCAGCTCGAAATTGCCATGATCAAGGTCTCCGGTCCCAATATGGCGCTGAAGATCATCGACAATGCGATCCAGGCCTATGGCGGCGCCGGCGTGTCCGACGATGCCGGGCTTGCGAAGGACTATGCGTCGATGCGCACCATGCGTCTGGCCGACGGCCCTGATGAGGTGCATAATCGCGCCATCGCACGGCTCGAACTGAAGAAGTATGCCAATCAGGCGAAGCACTGATCTTTCACCTCTCCCCCCCCCCCCCCCCCCTTCGCTAGAGGGGAGAGGTCGCCGCATCTTCGCGGCGGGAGAGGGGGAGCCACAAGCTCCGTCAGAGTTTGGGGCCGCCCCTCTCCCTAGCCCTCTCCCCTCCAGCGAAGCTTCGCTTCGCGGGGGAGAGGGGACTACAGAGCGCTTGATGGGCGTGACAATAAGAAACGAGGACACAACGTGACTGACGGTGTAAAGCGCGACGACGAATATAACGGCACGCGGCCGGTCGAGGATCGGCACCGTTTCGACGAGCAGCATCTCGAAGCCTGGATGCGCGCGCATGTGGAGGGGTTCGAAGGCCCGCTCACGGTGCTGCAGTTCAAGGGCGGCCAGTCCAATCCGACCTATCGGCTGAATACGCCGGGGCGATCCTATGTGATGCGGCGCAAGCCGTTCGGCAAATTGCTGCCGTCGGCCCATGCGGTGGACCGCGAATACAAGGTGATCGCCGCCCTCGGCAAGCAGGGCTTCCCGGTCGCCAAGGCCTATGCGCTGTGCACCGACGACGCCGTGATCGGGTCGGCGTTCTATGTGATGTCGATGGAAGAGGGGCGCATCTTCTGGGATCCGGCCTTGCCCTCCGTCGACAAGAGCCAGCGTCGCGCGATCTTCACCGCCAAGATCGAAACGCTGGCGCAACTGCACAGCTACGATCCGGAAAAAATCGGGCTCGGCGACTTCGGCCGCCCCGGCAATTATTTCGCGCGCCAGGTCGATCGCTGGACCAAGCAGTATCGCGCCTCGGAAACGCAATTGATTCCGGAGATGGAGCGACTGATCGAGTGGCTGCCGACCTCGGTGCCCGATCAGGAGCGGGTGTCGGTGGTGCATGGCGACTACCGCATCGACAATATGGTGTTCCATACCACCGAGCCGAAGGTGCAGGCGGTGCTCGACTGGGAGCTGTCGACGCTGGGCGATCCGATGGCCGACTTCACTTATCTTTTGATGCAGTGGATCATGCCGGGCCTCGACGGCCTCGACTTCAAGGCGCTCGACATCCCGACCATGGACGAGGCCGCCAAGATCTATTGCGAGAAGGCCGGCCGCAAGGATGTGCCGGATCTCAACTGGTACTACTGCTACAACCTGTTCCGGCTCACCGGCATTCTGCAGGGCATCGCCGGCCGCGTCCGCGACGGCACGGCGTCCTCGGCCAAGGCGATGGAATCCGCCAAGCGCACCGTGCCGCTGGCGCAGGCGTCGTGGAAATACGCGCAACTCGCCGGCGCGAAATAGCGCTTCTGTAGGGTGGGCAAAGCGTCGCGTGCCCACCACGCCGGACGCGTGGAAGATTGGTGGGCACGCTGCGCTTTGCCCACCCGACATTTGCTAC
>JAPLPC010000209.1 GCA_026400425.1 Hyphomicrobiales bacterium
CGACGTCGTAGCGCGGCATCGACACCTGCATCATCTCGACCGCGCAGCAGGCCAGACCGAAGGTCATCCACATCAGCGATCCCGTGCGCGCCCAGGTCACCAGGTCGTCGGCGGCCGCGACGAAGAAGCCCTTGTCCGACAGCTCGGCATTGACCTCAAGGAAATACGGATCGTTGGCGCCGACCGGCTTGCCGGTGGACGGATCGATGATGCCGGTGGATGCCGGCGCCACCATCGGACTGCCGATCGACGGCGTCGCGTTGGCCACCTTGGCGATGTGAGGGCTCCATCCCATTCGCGCGCGCCAACACGATCATCGACCAGAAACCGGCGATGCCGATTTTGCCGAACGCCACCGCCCACGGAAACAGGAAAGCGACTTCGAGATCGAAAATGATGAACAGAATCGCCACCAGATAGAAGCGCACGTCGAACTTCATGCGCGCGTCGTCGAAAGCATTGAACCCGCATTCATAAGCGGACAATTTTTCCGGATCCGGGTTCTGGTAAGCGACGATGAATGGCGCGATCAGCAGCGCGACGCCGATGAAAGCGGCGATGCCGATGAAGACCACCAGAGGAAGATAATTCTGCAAGATGCCGTTCATCGGCGATCCCTAACCCCATGGCGCGAATTTAGCCACAGATTCGAACATTGGAATGGTTCTGAGCCTTTAGCGCAGCGCAACAAGCCATGCAAGACGACGGGTGTTGACAGTTCTCGGGCCTGCCATGCGCAAGCAGCTCTCCACTGCGCCCGACATGACATGGCTTGAGACATGGCCCGAGATCCAACGCGCAGAGGCGATCAAGGATCGATCACGATCGTCTATGCATTCGCGAATGGCCGTTGCGAAAAAAATCGGTTTGGTCAGCGGGGTGGAAAGCGTGCCCGCTCCGGGCACCGGGCACCCATTTCGCTGCGACGCAATGACGAAAAATCAATCTCCCGCCGAACCAAAAGTCAGCGGATTCGTATTTCCTGCGGCCAGCGCTGTGCTGGCATCTGATCGACAAGAGGTTCCCATGACGAAATTCTTGATCACGGCAGCAGCGCTCTCCCTTCTCGCGATCGCTCCGGCGTCGGCCAAGCCGATGATGAACTGCAGCGGCGATGGCATGATGAAGGTCAACAACATGTCCACGGCCATGGCCAACGGGCAGCAGAAGATGATGATGGATCGCGAGATCGGCATGGCCAATATGGCGATGTCCAAAGGCGACATGCGCACCTGCAACAAGCACCTCATGAATGCGCAGCGGATGGGCATGATGAAGCCGCAAAACGAAATGATGGGCGGCGGCATGATGGGCTCCGGCATGATGATGCCCATGATGCCCATGACCGGCGGCAACATGAAGCGGATGTGATTGCCGACGGGCAGCCCTCCCGACCGTACGCGGCTGCCTTCACCCCTCCGAATCGCCCGCCAGATGGGCGATTCGGATAATTGTCTTGGCGTTCAGGCGAAAATCGTTTAAAGAACAAAACAAGAACTTAGTGCAGACCTTGTTAACTCGAATCTGACCGGAGGCATCGATGACTCCCTCTCTGCGTTCCGACCTCCCCTCATCGGGGATGCCGTCTTTCTCCGATCCAGCCACGCTGATCGACCGGCTGTCCGGCCCGATGACGCGGAGCCAGGCCCTGACGCTGAGGTCGTTGGCGATCGAGGCGTACCAGCCGCGTCAGTTCCACCCCGAGCTGACGCGCGCCGAGGCGGCGCAGCGCATCCAGATGCTGCGCGACGAGATTGCACTGGCGGACTCGTTCTAAGATCTCGACGGGGGATCAGCATTCTCCATCGACACGGCCGCGCTGGCTATGCCGCTACCGGCAAGCTGCTCGATCTGCCCGAGCCGGCTCCGCGGTCGGACACGGTACCTGAATAGTCACCCCGCTTTGCGCTCGACTCCCTCGGTCAAAGTGTGCACGAAATCCGTCATGTGTCGTGACACCAGGAAGCCCACGTGAAAGCGGAATTGCATCAGTCCGAGCCCAGCCGCCTGGTCGCGCTCCGTAGCTACGGCATTCTGGACACGCCGCGTGAAGCCGAGTTCGACGACGTGGTCCGCGTTGTCTCGGAGGTCTGCGAAGCCCCCATCTCGGTCATCAATCTCATCGACGATGGCCGTCAGTGGTTCAAGGCGGAAGTCGGCCTTGGGGTCCGTGAGACGCCGATCGACAGCTCGCTCTGCGCCCATGCGATCCTGCAGCCGGGCCTGTTCATCGTTCCCGACACGTTGCTCGACAAACGCTTCGACGACAATCCGCTCGTCCTCGGCGAACCGCATCTGCGGTTCTACGCCGGCGCGTTGCTGGAGAGCCCTGACGGCATGCCGCTGGGAACCGTCTGCGTGCTCGACTACAAGCCGCGCGTCCTGACCGAAACGCAGAAGTCGCTTCTCAAGGTGATGGCCAACCAGGTCATGAAGACGCTGGAGCTCCGCAAGGTCATTCTGGAAGAGCAGACCGCGCGGATGCGCGCCGAAGCTCTGGCCAAGGAAAACGAAACATTGGCGCGCGAGGGTGATCACCGCGTGATGAACTCACTGCAGCTGGTACAATCTGTCATCAGCCTGCAGATACGCGCGGTGAAGAGCGCAGAGACGAAAGAGCAGCTCGAAACGGCGCGCGCCCGCGTGCTCGCCATCGCATCCGTCCACAAGGAGCTTTATCTCGGAGGAAGTCTGGAGGACGTCGAGATCGGCGGCTTCCTTCACCGCATCTGCGATGGACTGAAGCAGACGGCCCCTCCGCAGGTGACGGACGTGCAGGTGACCGCCGAAGCCATGATGATGCGTTCGGCAATGGCCAGCTCGATCGGCCTCATCGTCGCCGAGCTGGTCACCAACAGTTTCAAATATGCCTATGCCGACGATCAGCGCGGGACTGTCGAGGTCTCGCTGCGAAAAACGCCGACCGGCTGGTGTCTGCAGGTTTCGGACGCCGGTGTTGGCTTCACGCCGGGCCCCGCAGTCGCGAAGGGTACGGGCGTTGGAATGCGGGTCGTGAATGCCCTCGTCAGCAGGATCAAGGGCCAGATCCATGTCAGCTCGCAGCCGGGCCGGACAATCTTTCAGATCGACGTCACGTCCTGATCGAGGCGAGCCGCAACGCCAATGGCATCCGCTGCTGACAAGGTTGCGATGGAACAATGACGAGGCAAGCCGCGCACATCAAAGCGAGGCCTCACATTCGATTTTGGGAAATGCATTGAGACAATGCGACAGCGAGACAATGTGACAGCCAGAAACCTTCGTGAGGTATCTGGCGCGAGAGACGGGACTCGAACCCGCGACCTCTGCCGTGACAGGGCAGCGCTCTAACCAACTGAGCTAC
>JAPLPC010000646.1 GCA_026400425.1 Hyphomicrobiales bacterium
GTCCGATCCCGTCAGCGCCACACAGCCCGAGAAGTCGAAGCATGACGACGACGACAATAATCGGTCGCGCTGATCTGGGGCGGGCATGATCATGCGGGGTGACTGTCAATTAAGGCTTGGTTAACCGTATTAGCGCACGGTCTATTCAGGTGTTTCTCTGACGAGGACCGGCACAGATGACGAGAGCGACTGGGGACGGTACCGGCAACGCGCTACTCGGGCCATCTCGCCGGGCAGAGATCTACACGATACACGCGACCCGCGACGATCGCAGCCTGATCACCCATCGGATTATTGCAGACACTGCCGTCGCACAGGCGGAGCAATTGAAAGATGCTGGTTGGCGTGTCCACATCTGCGGATCGGGCGGCCGAGAGTTCAAAGCATCCGAGTTCTATCAATTGCTGAACTACAGCCGCATCGGCTGAGCACATCATTTCAACCACGTCCGGCTTTGGGATGTCGTGAAGCTGCAAACATGTTAGCTTGCACCGAAAGCTTTCGTTTTACCGGTCTTCGGTTGCTCCCCATTGTTTCTCCCTATGAAAAATTCCGCTCTCGGCGTTGTCATCGCAGCATTCGTCCTATGCGGCTCCGCAGCCGCTAAGTCGCCGCGCAACGATCAGATGCTGAAGCTCGATCTAACCACCCGTATCGAGCAACGATGCGATGCGCGCGCGATGGGGACCGTCAGTCGCGAACACAAGGGCTATCGGCCTGATGAACTGGTGGCTTATGCCTTTGCGGATCCCGTGATTCACGGGACGAACATCGAGGCATCCGGCGGCGCGATCCGGTCGGCAGGCCGATGGTACAGACTGGCCTATGTCTGCGAGACGTCGTCCGATGGTCTGGACATCAAGTCGTTCAGCTACCGCCTCGGCGCCGAGGTTCCGCGTAGCGAGTGGGACGCGCACTATCTCGTCCCGCAGTAACGAACATCTAGACGTTCACGGTTTGCGGTGACTTGAAGAATTGCTCGGACATCGCGCTGAGCAGCTCCGCAGTTTGCGGCGACTCCAGATTAGATCGCGCGCAGAGCAGGGCCTTGATCGGCGGTAGCGGAGGTAGATAGTACTCTTGAGCCCAGACGAGGGAGTCGGGGATCATGCGCTGAGGGATCGCGACGATTCCGATGCCGGCTCGGACCGCCGCAAGTTTCGCATGATAGTCGGGACTGTTGAAAACGACTTTGTAAGCGAGGCCATGGCGGGTCAGCGTGCGGACCATCACATCGTCGCCGGGCCAGGTGATCAGCGGGATCGGCGCTCCCGGGCTGAGCACGAAATCCCTCGCGCGCACCCACACCATGTCCTCGTCCATCTCATTGACGATCAATGGCGAGATGTCGCTGGTCATTTCCGGGTTCTCGAAAATGTAGGCGATATCGATGTAACCGTCGATCAATCCTCTGGTGATGCCGACCGAATTGTCCGTGTGAATCACGACTCTGTCGAGGCGCGGCGTCGCCACTTTGCTGAAGAACTCATCCACGAACAGCGTGCTCAATCCCAGCCGTGTAGGTTGCTGCAAATGAATGGCTCCGCCGATCCGCAGCATCTGGTCGTTCGCATCGAGAATGCGGCGCGCCTGACACAGAATCAGCTTGCCGAGTTGGGTCGTCGTCGTCCCATGCGAGGTTCGCGCGAAAAGTTCACCCCCGACAAGTCCCTGGATGCGCTTGATCTGAGAACTGACGGCCGGTTGACTCAGTCCGAGCCGCTCGGCGGCCTTTGCCAAACTTCCGGTCTCGGATATTGCCACTACGGTGCGCACGATCTCGATCGGAATATTCGATGTCTGATAGCGCTTCTGCATCTCACGCATCCCGTGTGGCGAATCTCACTGCACAAAAATCTACAGTTGTGCCCGATCAAATCGCAATCACAGAATTCGACGACATTCAGTCACACGATGCGAGAAATGACACGACTGGTGCAGGGTTTGTGGATTCTCCACATCCGATAAGGTAGCGAGATACGCCTGCAACGCTCCGATCGGGAGCGCCCGACGTTAAGCAATTATAGGTCGTTGGCAAGATTAGCTCGGTGAGCCTTCATGGGCCCGGAGAAGCGCTACCTGGTCTCGGAGATCGGACATGCCGTTCAGACGCCAAGCCTATCTCAACGACAATATCAGGACCGAGCACCTGAAGTGCTCGACGTGTCGAACTCAATCGTTCTTGATCAGTATCGAACCTGATGACGGCGGGGGCGAGGTACGGACCTTTCTATGCCCTCACTGTCATGCACGGCGCGCCGTTCGGTTGGCGGCAGCTCCACCGAGACGTGCCAACCTGTCCACGTCTGAAAAGCTGCGGTGCTGACGGCGACCATGATCGCTTCGATGCGGCGCGAAGCCTAAAATTGTTTGGGAATTGTTAACTGCGACTCGCTCAGGTTAGCAGCAGGACAAGAGCGATCGCAGGAGGTCCCGTTGGCTACATACGAGACGACTTCTTATGCGCAGATGCGCCGTTGCCGTATGGCGCACCTCCATGGCGAGATGATCGACGAGCGGTTCGACGGCGTCGCCGACAAGGCCTATGTCGGTGGTTACGTGCATGTCGTGCGCCCGGACCTGACGTGCTGGCCACTTCGGTGGACCATCAGGGTCGAGGCTTTCCCCGTCTTGAAGAGCTCGACTGCATCCATCCATTCAATGGTGCTGGCCGGCTGACGGTCTTGCGCGCTGCAAAGGCGTCCGACGGAAACCAGACGGCTGGCTCGGGCCGTCACGGGACGCGCCGGCACGGGTAGGGGGGGGCAACTGGTTTCGGCCGATCAGCAACTGTGGCAAGCCGTCGGCGTGAGATCGTTCGGGCTGCGAGACAGCCTCGATGTGACGAGGCAGCGTCACCCACTCGGGTTAGAAGCGCGCGCGAAAGCCATCATAAGCGTGAGCAACGAGGATGCTTGCGCTGAGTACGCCGAACAATGCGGTGACGGTATCGATCATGGTCTTCGTCCTTTGGCCCCGCACCGACCAAACGTCACGGGAGGCCGCACAGTCAAAGACAATCACGCGCCGGCTTTCAATCAGTCGGACTGTGATGCGCCGTTGCAACATCCGCATGTGTTAAACCGTGGCACCATCTGGGAGATTCCTTGGCGGTTGCGTGGCTCACGCCTCGCGCCAGGCGCATGAATCAGAGACAATGCCCTGGGCTCCCCGAGTCGATGGCTTTAGGAGGGGCACGTGAGGACGCTGTCACAAAGGGTTCGCGTCGCGTGGGCCTTGGGACCGAACATAAGAGACGCGGGGAAACTAGGTTGGCTGATACATTCGGAAGCGAGATCAATGTCGGGCCACCGCCGATACCGCCGCGCAAGCAGCGGTCGATCGGACTGATAAGCGTTGTGGCGCTGCTTCTGCTTCTTGGAATCGCCAGCGCGCTGGTCTGGCTCAACCTCGATACCGTCACGGATCTGTTGCATGGATCGGCAGCCCCGGCGACGAGCACTGCGTCGAATGCGGACGTGCTGGCCAGCGCGACCGAACCTGCAGTCAGCGCGGCAGATTTCGCGGCATTCCAACAGCGGACCGGCGACGCCATGCAGACGGCGACTGGGCTCCTCAACGCCCAGCAAACCGAACTCAAGCGCTTGTCCGACCAGGTTCTGGGCTTGACCCTGCAGGTGAGCAAACTGACGCGCCGGATCGAACAGCCGTCGCCGAGCCGGGCGTCCGGCGCACCCGCAGCCGTTTCCACTCGACCCGCGGGCGCCATCTCGGTCGGCGGCGCGCCACTTCCAGCGGCGCGCTGACCGCAGTGGGGCAAACGCCGTCGGCGTTCGGATTAGACTTGGCTACGCGCATCGAATGAGCCGGTCGCCACAGGTTCGGTGGGAACGCAGCAATCCACAGCGATAGCTGGCCTGCGGGTCTGCGAGCAGCGTTTTCTGTATGGCTCGCAGCGCGTTCTCACTCACGGCACAGGCCGCATTTTGCTTCCCCTCACGGCCCCCCTTTGCTAAGCGCTTTGCGAACGGAAGGGTGGCCGAGTGGTTTAAGGCAGCGGTCTTGAAACCCGCCGTGCCTGCAAGGGTACCGTGGGTTCGAATCCCACCCCTTCCGCCAACTCCCGGCGTCATATCGTTCGTGCCCGCAACGCGGGGATGTCTACCGTTTGCGCCAGTATTGCCAGGGTGGCGGGTCGGGAAACGCGGCCTTAAGAAAATCGAGAAACACCCGCACGCGGTTACTCAGCAACCGGCGGCTCTGATACACCGCATAGATCGGGTGTTCGTCCGGGCATTGATGCGTGGGAAACAACTCGACGAGCCGGCCCTGCGCCAGGTCGTCGGCGATCTGGGTTTCGATCAGCCGCACGATACCGAGGCCTGCGCGGGCGAACTGAATCAGCACCGAGGCCTGGTTTGAACGGATCCGGCTTTTGACGGCCAGCGGCACCGACTGCCCTTCATCCCCACGGACCGTCCATGTGCTTGCCGCGATCGATGAGTGAAAATTGAGACACGCGTGCTGCGCCAGTTCGTTCGGATGCGACGGCGCGCCGTGCGTCGCAAGATAGTGCGGCGACGCGCAAATGATCCAGCGCGTGGAGGTGAACCGCGTCGCCACCAACGAGGAATCGCTGAGATGCCCGACATGGATCGTGACGTCCGTTCCCTCGTCGAGGAGAGGGCCGGGATCGATGCGCAATTGCAGTTCGACTTGCAGTTCCGGATGGGCACGGCAAAAGTCGGGCAGCTTCTCCGCCAGCACGGTTTGGCCGAAGATGGGCATCGAGCGGATGCGCAGCGTCTCGCGGCCGAGCATGCCGCTGAAGACGGTGGCGTCGGCAGCCTCGACGGCTTCAATGGCGGCGAGGGCAGCCTGGTAAAAGACTTCACCTTCCGGAGTCATCACGATGTTGCGGTGCGCACGACGAAACAACAACGCGCCGACGCGCTCTTCCAGCCGTCCAATCAGCTTGCTCACCGCCGACGGCGTGATCGCGAGATTGCGGGCAGCTGCCGAGAAGCTGCCGTCTTCGGCAGCCCGCACGAAAACCAGCATCTCGGTGTAGCGGTTCACGACTTCACTTGACCAAAATTCACATCAGCTTTGAACGATAGAGTATGGAAAGCCATCCGGCAAATCTCTAGGCTTCGATCAAACGGGGACGCGGTAAGCCCCGGAACAGAAACGAACGGGAGATGATCTTTGGCCATCAACCAAAGCACTGCGCGTGCAGTGAATGCCGCACCGCGTCAATTCGATGCGATCATCATCGGTGCCGGATTCTCCGGGCTTTATCAGCTGCACAAATTGCGCGACGAGCTTGGCCTCAATGCCATCGTGCTTGATAAGGCAGACGGCGTCGGGGGCACCTGGTACTGGAACCGATATCCCGGTGCCCGCTGCGATTCCGAGAGTTACTATTACTGCTATTCCTTCAACAAGGAGATCGAGCAGGAATGGAGCTGGAGCGAGCGCTATCCCGAGCATCCGGAAATCCGGCGCTACCTCAACTTCGTCGCGGACAAGCTCGATCTGAAGCGCGATATCCGGTTGAACACGGAAGTGGTTTCGGCGGAGTTCGACAATGCGACCGATATCTGGACCGTGCGGACGAAGGATGGCCAGACCCTGTCGGCGCCGTTCCTGATCACGGCCGTCGGATGTCTTTCGACCGCCAATATC
>JAPLPC010000058.1 GCA_026400425.1 Hyphomicrobiales bacterium
CACTTCGAGCAGCGAATAGCGGCCCTGCCCGTAGCCTTCGGAGATCGCCGCAGCCGCGTCACGCGCCTTCGGAATGCCCGCTTCGCGCAGCACTGCCAGTTCGCGCAGCGAGCCCTGCAGCGTGTCATAGGCACGGCCGGCCATCACGATCAGCGTGTTGCGATTGCCCTGCCGCTCGGCGGCGACCTTGGCCAGGCCTTGCTGTGCGGAGAGAATGTTGCCCTGGTTCTGATCGAAGATCGGGATCGGTACCGAGACGGACAGTCGCACCGCATTGTCGCCGGTGTCGTGATAGCGCCGCAGGCCGGCCGACACGGTGATATCCGGATACGGCTGCAACCGCGCCAGCAGCAGCTGCGCATTGCGTTGGGCGAAAATCGCCTTCCAGCGCGCCAGTTGCGGATTGGCCTCGATCGCTGCGACGACGGCGTTGAAGGATGGCGGACGGCCGGTCGCATCGAGACGACCGGACACCACCGAAAATTTCGGCGCGGTGTCGCCCATCAGGACCGCCAGTTCGCGACGTGCCGAGGCCAGCGCCGCCTTGGTGCGCTCGCGATCGGCTTTGACCAGCGCTGCGGCCACATCGGCGCGGCCGGTCTCCGCGACCGAAGAGGCCCCCGCCTCGACACGCCGTTGCAGCAGTGGCGAAATGCGGTCGATGGCCTCGACCTGCTCGTTCAGGATCTCGATGCGGCGCTGCAGGCCGAGCACCGTGAGAAACGCAATCGCGGTCTCCGAGAGAACCTCCAGCCGCACCGCACGTCGTTCGATGCTGGCGGCATCGAGTCCGGCCTGGCCGGCGGCGATGCGCGCGTCGCGCTTGCCCCACAATTCGAACATCTGGCTGATCTGCAGCGTGGACTCCGCCGAGCGCGTGCCGCGATAGGCCCCCGACCCGAGCGCATCATCGAGCTCATAGGAGATTTGCGGATTGATCAGCGCGCCGGACTGGATGCGCTGGCCGCGCGCGATGCCGATGTCACGCTCGGCCGCCGTGAGCCGCGGGCTGGCATTGAGCGCGCGCTGCAGCGCGCTGCCCATGGTGAGGGTCTGCGAATGCGCCTGCTCCGTCAGCGATGACGCGACGAGCAGCACAACCGCGCACGCAAGACGCGTGGCGTATGTCGACAACATGGGAAAAACCTGACGGACAACAGAGTCAGGGCGCGAGGCGCCCGGCGACGATGGTCAGGTCAGGAGTTTTGGTGGACGCGGATCGATCGCGCGCGGCAGGCCGCGACGTTCGGTGTCATGAAACACGACGGTCCGGATCTCGGGCGCAAACGGTTTTGCGGTGAACGCCAGCGGCTCGGCCGTCATGGAAAAGCAGCCATGGCAGTGATTGTCCGCCACGGTTCCCATATCGGAATGGCCGACGCCCTTGTCGGCGATCGACATGATCGTCTCGACCGACGCATTGGTGACGTCGAGGCCGCACAGGCCGCCACCAGCACCCGGCGCGGCAGGCGCAGAATGCGAGAGCGGAACATGCGGGCGAACATCGACGTCATGAGCCCGACCTATCACGCGTGCCGGACAGTGTCGATCTGCAACAGAGTTACATTTTGGCGGCCAGAATGTCGCGGGTTCCCGTGAATGTAGGGTGGGCAAAGGAGCACAGCGACGTGCCCACCAGAGATGCGTCAGGAAAGCTAGTGGGCACGCTGCGCTTTGCCCACCCTACAGGTCATCCCTACGTGATCAGCCTGCGCATCATTGCCCTTGCGGACCCAGCGCTGCTGCGAGTTCCGCCCACACCGGGGCTTCTTCCTTGTAGAGCGCGTTGCTGGCCTCCAGCGTCATCGGGCCTTCATCGACACCCTGGCTCCTGAGCAACTCGCGCACGCGATCAGTCTTGTTGGCGGCGACGAACAAGGCGTTCAGCCTGGCCACGATCTCCGGCGGCGTCTTGGCCGGCGCCATGCAGCCCTGGAACGTCAGCAGTTCATGCGCGCGCGAGGTCGCGCCCTGCTCCTTGAACGTCGCCACATCGGGCATCGCTTTGATGCGGCGGCGCGACACCGCGACGGCATTGCCTTTGCCGGACTGCAACACGGGCAGCGAAGCCGCATAGCTGCCGATGCCGGCATCGATGGAGCCGCCGGCCAGATCGCTCCACATCGGCGCCTCGCCGCGATAATGAACGGCCTCCATCTTCAGGCCATATTGCTTGTTGAGTTCGACGATCACCATATGCGCGAACGAGCCGGCGGCGTAGGTGCCGACATTCACCTTCTCGGTCTTCTTCGCGTAGGCGATGAAATCCGCCAGCGTCTTGGCGCCGATCTTCTCGCTCACCACCAGCGGCAGGCTGCCGCCCGGCATCACCGTCACCCAGGTGAAATCCTGCGCGACATTGTACTTCACGTCCTTGATGAGGACGGGGTTGAGCATATAGGCGGTGGTGTTGCAGATCATCAGCGTGTGACCGTCGGGATCGGAGCGCTTGAGCTCCGCCGCGGCGACCGCACCGCCGGCCCCGGCCTTGTTCTCGATGACGACGGTCTGGCCGAGTTCGCGCTGCAGGTATTCGCCGTAGACGCGCGAGAACTGATCGGTCTGGCCGCCGGCGGCGGAGCCCGCAAGAATCTTGATGGGTTTGGTCGGCCAGCTATTGGCGCGCAGAAGCGACGGGGCACTCACCATTGCGGCGGCACCTGCTCCGGCAGCGAACAATTGGCGACGGTTCAACAGATGCAGATTGTTGCGCACGATAGTCCTCCCGATGATGCTCCCGTCTCTTGCGGACAGGTGAATCGAGTATGACCGGCTTCGTATGCGAACGCAAAGCGGCATCGATGCGCAGGCACGCATCAATCTGCATCCGGATTGCCATCGGCCGGAATATCGGCGAATGAGCGATCAGAGTTGCGCTGGAAACTGCGTGCGCCAGTGCTGCGCGATATCGATCCCGCGCGCGAACCAGACGCCGTCATGGGCGCTCATATGTTCGAGCAACTTGATCAGCCCACCGATGCGACCGGGACGGCCGATCAGGCGGTCGTGCAGACCAATCGACAGCAGTTTGGGCGCGCCGGCTACGCCTTCCGCATAGAGCACGTCGAAGGCATCGCGCATGTAAGTGAAGAACTGATCACCGGTCGCGAAGCCGGAGTTCTCGTTGAAGCGGTTGTCGTTGGTTTCATAGGAGTACGGCACGACGAGGAACGGGCCGTGCCTGGTTTCCACCCAGTAAGGCAGTTCATCGGCCAGCGAGTCGCGGTCGTAGAGGAAGCCGCCCTCCTCCGCGAGCAGCCGGCGCGTGTTCGGACCCGGCCGGCCCGTCATCCAGCCGACCGGCCGCGCCCCTGTGAGGCCTTCGAGAATCGCGATCGCNNNATGGGCGCGCTCGGTCGCTTCATCGACATCGCAATAGTCGATCCACCGATAGCCGTGGCTGACCATCTCGTGGCCGCGCGCGACGCAGGCTTTCGCAAGCTCAGGATTCTGCTCCATCGCGCGCGCCACGCCGAGAATGCTCACCGGGACCTGGAAGCGATCGAGCACGTCGAGAATGCGCCAGGCGCCGCGGCGACTGCCATATTCGAACACGGACTCCACCAGCGGAACACGCACGCCTTGCCTGGTCGGTACGCCGATATCGTTCAGCATGCCTTCCGAAACGGCGTCGCCGTTGGCCAGCGTGGACTCGCCGCCACCTTCGATATTCAGGCTGATGCTGATGGCGATCCTGGCGCCATTCGGCCATTTCGGATCGGGCGACGTTGCGCCGTAGCCGACCAGATCGCGGCCGGTCATCGGATCCGGCCGGATGTCACCGGGCCTCATCGCTGCAAATTCGGACATAGGGCCTCCGGCATGGCGCGGTCGAGCGGAACGGTGCAGGCATCATAGCCGAAGAACCAGTCGGTTTCGGTCGGGCCGTGCATCCATGAATTGGCGATGGAGATCTGCTGGATGTCGGCGACGCGCGGAATGCGGATCATCGTGTAACGCGCAAACGCCGTCGCGGGATCGTCGAATTCGGCGATGCAGCGGCTGAGGATCGCGGCATCCTCGATCGCCGCGGAGCCTCCGGCCGCCATGAACGGACGCACCGCGTGGCACGCATCGCCCATCAACACGACGCGGCCCTTGTGCCAGGTGTCGTTGCGCGGCCGATCGTAGATCGGCCACACGGTCACGTCCTCCGTGGCTTCGACCGCGCGCTTCAGATCCGGATGCGCGGTGTCGAATGCAGCGATGAACTCGTCGCGGTCGCCCTTCACCGGCGAGCCGTCGCCGTCCCAGCGATCGCACGGCAGCGCCGCCATCACATAGACTTCCTGACGGTCGGGGGTCATGTAGTAAGCCAGCGTGTGCCGGTCCGGTGCCCACCATTTGGTGCAGTCGTCGATCGGGTTGCCCTTGATGCGGACGGCCGGGAATACCGCGCGCGGCGCCGATCGCCCGATGAAGCGCGGCCCTTCTTTCCCCAGGACGAGTTCGCGCGCGCGGGCGCCGTTCTCGAAGCGCGGCGTGAGCGCATCGCCGCGGTCCTCGATGCCAGAGAGCTTGTGGCCGAACCGGATGGTATCGGGCACGAGCGGTCGCTGCAGCAGTTGATGCAGATCGGCACGGTGGATGGTGACGAACGGCCCGCCGAAGCGCGATTCGCAGTCCGCATCGAAATCCAGTCTGTAAAGCTGCTCGCCGCTATCCCAGGCGCGGCTCAAAAACGCATCCGGTCGAATGCCGGTGGCGGCAAAGGCGTCTTCGAGATCGAGCCGGCGCAGCACTTTGGACACGTTGGCACCCAGGATGATGCCGGCACCGATGCGCGAGAAGCCCGGCGTCTGTTCGTACACCGCCACCGCGAAGCCGGCGCGCTGCAGCAGCCCTGCCGCCGTCAGTCCGGCGAGGCCCGCGCCGAGAACGGCGATCCGTGTTCCGCGATCCATTTGTCACCTCGTCGCACACGGCGTGTCGTCGCTGGCTGCCGTATTCATTCGATAGCTAATGTTTTTGCTTAGAACGGGCCTTGAAGAACTGTCAAGCATGGGCGTTTGAAGCTTCCAAAATAGGCCAAATGAGAGATTTGCCGCGAATATCACCGACGCCTGCCGGGATTCTAGGCAGGGCTCCCGTTGCGCTTCGTCGCGGCAAATTTTAGCTTTCATTCGATTGCGAACAAATCGACCCACGTCTCAGCGTGACGATTGCCGGCCTCCTCTCCCCCTGTCATCGAAGGTCAGACCATGAAATTCCGTGCTCGCTTCACCGCTGCCCTGCTCGCGACCCTGGCTACGGCCGGCGTCTCCACTGCCCAGGCGGCAGAGATCAATTTCATCACCGATTTCGGCTTCAACGGCCGCCACGCCTATTTCTACGTTGCGCGCGAGAAGGGCTACTACAAGGCCGAGGGCTTTGACGTGAACTTCGTCCGCGGCCAGGGCTCGGCCGACGCGATCAAGAAGGTCGCGGCAGGCGTCGCCACCTTCGGCTTCGCCGATGCGGGCTCGCTGGTGCTGGCACGCGGAAATGACGGCGTGCCGGTGAAGCTGGTCTCCGTCGTCTATGCCAAGCCGCCGCAGGCGATCTTCGCCGTGAAGGGCAGCGGTATCAATTCGCCGAAGGATCTCGAAGGCAAGACCGTCGCCGACACCGCGTCGAGCTCGGTGCGCCTGCTGTTCCCGGCTTTCGCCAAGGCCGCCGGCATCGACGCCAGCAAAGTGAAGTGGGTGGTGGCCGAAGGCTCAGCTCTGCCATCGCTGCTCGCCAATGGCCGTGCGGACGCGATCTGCCAATTCTCCGTGGGCGAGCCGCTGATCGCGGCGGCCGTCGCGCCGAAGGAAGTCGTGCGCATCAGCTATGCCGACAGCAATCTCGACTATTACGGCAACGGCCTGATCGCCTCGGAAGAGATGATTGCCAAGAATCCGGACCAGGTGAAGGCTTTCGTGCGCGCGACCATCAAGGGCATGAAGGATGCCTTCGCCAATCCGGCAGAAGCCGCCACCATCATGGCGAAGTATCAGAAGGAGCTTGCGCCCGCGGTGATCGAAGGCGAGACCAAGCTCGTGAAGGAACTCGCCGAGGTGAAGGGCGCGCTCGGCCAGATCGAGCCAAAGAGCATCGCCAGCACGGTCGAGGTGATGTCGATGAACTTCTCGCTGAAGACTCCGGTAAAGCCGGAAGACCTTTACGCACCGGGCTTCGTCAACTGATGACCACGACCACCGCACGCGACACTGCACCGGCGCGGCCTGCCGCGGCGGTCGTCCCGGCGATCGATGTCGTGGGCGTCACCAAGACCTATCCCGGCCGGGACGGCAAAGCCACGCATGCGCTGGGACCGGTGGACCTGCGCATCGAGCCCGGCAGTTTCGTCTCGGTGGTCGGACCGTCGGGTTGCGGCAAGTCCACGCTGCTGCGCCTCGTTGCCGGCCTCGAAATGCCCGATAGCGGCATCATGCAACGCTACGGCACGCCGCTGGACGGCCCGTCGCACGAAGTCGGCATCGTGTTTCAGGAGCACGTGCTGTTCCCCTGGGCGAGCATTCTCGACAATGTGCTGCTGCCCGCCGACGTGCTGGCGTTGCCGAAAGCTGCCGCGCGCGAGCGTGCATTGAAGCTGCTCGAACTCACCGGCCTCAAGGACTTTGCGCATCAACGCCCGCAGGCGCTGTCCGGCGGCATGAAGCAGCGCGCCGCGTTCTGCCGCGCGATGATTTCCGATCCGCGCCTGCTGCTGCTCGACGAACCGTTCGGCGCGCTCGATGCGCTGACGCGCGAGGAACTGTCGCTCGAACTATCCCGGCTATGGCAGGATCTCGGCCGCGCCGCGCTGCTGATCACCCACGATATCGAGGAAGCAATCCTGCTCGGCGATCGCGTGCTGATCATGTCGGAACGCCCCGGCACCATCCGCGCCGACATCACCGTCGATCTGCCGCGCCCGCGCAATGCCGACACCGTCAAGCTGCCGCGCTTCCAGGAGATCAAGAACCAGATCCGCGACATCATCTTCAACCGGACGGGTGGCTGACATGACCTCGCGCTTCATAGACCGCGCCGTCACGCCTTTGATCTATGTCGGCCTGTTGGTCGGCTGGGAAATCATCGTCGATGCCCTGAAGATTCCGACCTGGATTCTGCCCGCACCGTCCGAGATCTATCAGTCAGCGGTGAAATGGGCGCCGGAACTGGCGTCGAACACCATCGTCACGCTGCGCGAGACCGTGCTCGGCTTCGTACTGGCGATCGCGCTGTCGCTGCCGCTGGCGATCCTGATCAGCCTCAATCCACTGGCGCGCCGGATCATCTATCCGATCCTGCTCGGCTTGCAGTCGGTGCCGAAGGTCGCCGTGGCGCCGTTGATCATTCTGTGGTTCGGGCTTTCGGAGTGGCCGAAGATTCTGGTCGTGGTGCTGGTGTGCTTCTTCCCGATCCTGGTGAACATGGTCGCCGGCTTCGAAGCCGCGCCGAAGACCATGCTCGACCTGATGCGCTCGCTCGGCGCCCCGCCCCATATGGTATTTCGCAGGCTGCGGCTTCCGGTGGCGCTGCCGCACTTCTTCACCGGCTGCAAGGTGGCGGTGACCTTTGCCGTCATCGGCGCGGTGATCAGCGAATTCGTCGCTGCGCAGGACGGGCTTGGCTACCTGATCCTGACCTCGACCGCGCAGTCGCAGACACCGCTCGCTTTTGCGGCCATTGCGCTGCTCACTTTGCTCAGTATTGCGCTCTTCCACGGCATCGAGTTTATCGAGAAACGTGTGATCGACTGGACGCCTTGACGCGATGACTGACGACAGATCCGAATCAAAGCCGGCCTCGCGCCGCCCGACACGCGCGCGCGCCGCGATGCGCGAGCAGGTCGATGCGATCTTTGCGCAGTGGCAGACCGAGCGGCCCGATATCGATCCGAGCCCGGTGCATATCTACGGCCTGATCGGCCGCATCCAGATGCAATGCACCGCCTTGATCGACGAGGTACTGGCGCCTTTTGCGCTGACGCGCGGAACCTATGACGTGCTGACCGCGCTGCGCCGCGCCGGAGCGCCCTACCGCCTGTCGCCAAAGCAGATCGCGCAATCGCTGTTGCTGAGTGGCGCCGGCCTGACGAGCCGACTGAACAAGCTCGAAACGCAAAATTATCTTGCGCGATTGCCGGAGCCGAACGATCGCCGCACCCTGCGCGTCCAGCTGACATCGGCTGGCGAAGCCGTCATCAATGAAGCGATCCCGCGGGTGTTCGACCTGCAACGAAGCTTGTTGCTGCCGCTCGGATTGGAGGGCCAGCAGAGCCTGATGCACGGGCTGACACGCTTCGCCGACGTCATCGACGACCGGCAGAGCGAGGCGAAATCCGGCGTCGCATCGCCCGAAGACTGATCGGGAACCGTCCTCGCGCGAAGCATGCTTCACGCGAGGACGGTCGTTGTTAGCGTTACGCCTTGCCGCCGGAGTTCTTGCGGGTTTCGCCGATCCAGTTTTTCGCGCCGGTGGCGAGGATGCCGCTGTCGTTGAGCAGGGTCACCAGCTTGAAGCCCATATTGATGTTCTTGGCGGCGCCGATCGGGCCGGAGCAATGGATGCCGGGGTTGAGGCCGCGCTTGTCGCATTCCTTGATCAGCTTGTCGTAGATCTTGAGAATCTCCGGCTCCTCGCGGTCGAGCTTCGGCACCAAGCCGTAGGAGAAACCGAGATCTGACGGCCCGACATAGACGCCGTCGATGCCTTCGACATCGAGGATGGCTTCCATGTTGTCGACCGCGGTCTTGGTCTCCAGCATCGGCAGACAGATGATCTCGTCATTCGCCGTTTTCTGATAGTCGCCGGCGCCGCCATACATGCCCGAACGAATAGGACCGTTCGAGCGCGTGCCGCGTGGCGGATACTTGCAGTACTGGACGAAGTTCTCGGCTTCTTCCTTTGTGTTGACCATCGGGCAGATCACGCCATAGGCGCCGCCATCGAGCACCTTGCCGATGATCCCGGGCTCGTTCCATGGCACGCGCACCATCGGCGTCACCGGATGCGCGCCCATCGCCTGGAAACATTCGACCATCGACATGTAGTCCTGCACGCCGTGCTGCATGTCCACGGTGACGCTGTCGAAGCCGCATTGCGCCATCACTTCGGCAGAGAATCCCGACGGGATCGCCAGCCAGCCATTGACGACGGCTTTGCCGGACTTCCAGGCTTCCTTGACCTTGTTTGCCACTGTTCGTTTTCCTTATGTCGCCGCTCGAAAGGGAAACGTCATTGCGAGGAGCGAAGCGACGAAGCAATCCAGTCTGTTCTTGCTGCCTCTGGATTGCTTCGCTGCGCTCGCAATGACGACAAAATCACGCCGTCGCTCTCGTCACGGCCTCTTCGCTGACGCCGACGTCGCGGGCGGTCTGGACGATGGCGGCCCAGGTTTCGTCCGGCAGCGGCACGCCATTGGCCGTGCGCTCGGCGCGGGTTTTCGCCTCGTTGTCGCCGGGGATCATCACGGCATCGACGCCGGCCGCGGGCTTCGCGCTCTTGAAGAAATCCACGTAGCGCTTGACTTCGCCGTCGAAGAAGTTGGCGGGGTCGATCACCTTGGGATCGATATAGATCGAGAACATGCCGTTGGCGAACGGACGACCGTGCTTGGTGGCACCGTTGCCGGTGAGCGCGCCGCCGAGCAGCTCGCAGATCAGCGCCAGGCCCGAGCCCTTGTGATCGCCGAATGCGCGGATGGCGCCGCTGCCCTTGGAGTGATCGCGCGGGCCCTCCATCTCATGCGGGCCATACAATGTCGCCGGGTCTTCGCTCAGCGTGCCGTCGATATTGATCAGCGCACCCTTTGGCAATTTCTTGCCGCCGCGCGAGGCGACCAGCACCTTGCCCTCGGCCACCACCGAGGTGGCGAAATCCAGTACCACCGGCGGGCCACCTTCGCGCGGCCCGCCGGCGCAATAAGGGGCGGTGGACAACCGGCGCTCGACGCCGCCGTAAGGCGCGACCAGCACCGAACCGGCGGCGGTGACGAAATGGATCGACACCAGCCCTTCGGCTGCGGCCATTTCGGCCCAGTCGCCGATGCGGCCGATGTGACCGGAATTCTTGGTGGCGATCGCCGACAGGCCGTTGGCCTTGCACTTCTCGATGCCGAGCCTGACCGCCTGCGGGCCGACCGTCTGGCCGTAGCCGAAGCGGCCATCGACCACGGCGAGCGATGGCGTATCGACGGGAATCTCGATGGTCTGGTTCGGCGTGATCATGCCGTTGTTGCGCCAGCGGATATAGACGGGCACGCGGATCACGCCGTGGCTGTCATGGCCGGTGAGATTGGCCGTGGTGAGATAGGTGGCGATGCGCCGCGCTTCCTCCGGCGACGAGTCGGCATGCGTAAACACGTCGGCGACGAAATCGATCAGCTTGTTGACTTGAACTGTAACCATGGCGGGACATTCGTCCTTGTTAGTTGGGTCGTGAACAACGACTGCTGGGACTATTCATGCATGTTTCCTCGCAACGAATCTAGACACTCGGACGTCATTGCGAGGAGCGTTTGCGACGAAGCAATCCAGTCCTTCTCTGGGCTTTCTGGATTGCTTCGCTGCGCTCGCAATGACGACCTTAGACATATTCCGTCGCGCGAATTTCACTGCGACGTCAGTCTCAATGCGCGGCCAGCCCCGCGGCGGGTTTGCCGTGGCCGCCGAGATAAGCGGCGGCGATTCCTTCGTTGGCCCAGAGATCCTCCGGTTTGCCGCCGAGCACGATGCGGCCGGTTTCCAGCACATAGCCCTGATCGGCGACGGAGAGTCCCATGCGCGCATTCTGCTCCACAAGCAAGACGGTGGTGGTGCGGCGGATTTCACTGATGATGCGAAACACCGCCTGCACGATCACCGGCGCGAGGCCGAGCGACGGCTCGTCGAGCAGCAGCAGCCGCGGCTTGGCCATCAGCCCGCGCGCCACCGCCACCATCTGCAACTGGCCGCCCGACAGCGTCCAGCCGAGTGCGCCGGAGAATTTGCGGATGTCGGGAAACAGATCGAACATCGCATCGGCTTCGCGTCCGAGCTCGGCTTTGGCGGCGCGGCGGTTGGAGCCGCCGAGCATGATGTTCTCCTTCACCGTGAGGCCGGGAAATACCCGCCGGCCCTCCGGCACATGGCTGATGCCCATCCGCACGATGGCTTCCGGCCCGAGCCCGGCGATCGATTTGCCGTCGAACAGAATGTCGCCGGATGCAGGTTTGGCGAGCCCCGAGATCGCCCGCAGCGTTGTCGACTTGCCGGCACCATTGGCGCCGAGCAGCGTGACCACCTGGCCCTCCTCCACGGCGAAGGAGACGCCGCGCAGCGCGACGATTTCGCCGTAGCGGACATTGAGATCGGTGATTTCGAGCAGCGCCATCAGTCGGTTCCGAGATAGGCCGAGACGACGTCGGGATGGCGCAGCACCGCCATCGACTCGCCATCGGCAATGCGACGTCCGAAATTGAGCACGGTGATGTGCTGGGCCGCTTCCGACACCAGCGTCATGTCGTGATCGATGATCAGGATCGTGAGCCCCTGCGCGGCGATGCGCTTGAGCAACTCATGCAGTTCGAGCTTCTCGCTGGAGTTCAACCCTGCGGCAGGCTCGTCGAGCAGCAGCAGCGTGGGGTTCGCCGCCAGCGCGCGCGCGATCTCGATCAGGCGCTGATGGCCGTAGGAGAACGAGGTGATGAGTTCGTTGGCGCGCGGGCCGAGGCCGACGAAAGTGAGTGCCGCCAGTGCCCGTTCGGTCAGGGCCGTGGCGTCGCCGCGACCGACCATCGTATTGCCCGGCCGTTCGGCGCCGATGACGACGTTTTCCAGCGCCGTCATCGAGCGGAACAGGCGGATGTTCTGGAACGTGCGGCCGAGCCCCGCCGCCGTGCGCAGATGCGGCGGCATGGTGGTGACGTCGGTGCCGTCGAGCAGCACCTTGCCGGCGGTTGCCTCGTAGAGACCGGACAGCACATTCAGCGTGGTGGTCTTGCCGGAGCCGTTCGGGCCGATCAGCGCATGCACGCCGCCGCGATGCACGGCGATATCGACCTGATCGACGGCCTTGAGGCCACCGAAATGCTTCGACAACCCCGTCACTTCCAGCACCATGTCGCCGCCGGTCGCCGCCGGCTTCAGCACCAGCGGGATGCCGATGGCGGGCGCCGGCTTGCGGGCGCGGATGCGGTCATAGGCGGCGGTGACGAAGCCCCAGATGCCGTCCGGCATGAAACGGATGATCAGGATCACCGACAGGCCGTAGATGGCGAGATACAGGCCGGGCACGCTCTTGAGGAAGCGCAGCCATTCCGGAATCAGGATCAGCAATCCGGTGCCGATGGCCGAGCCGATCGGCGATGCCACGCCGCCGAGCAGCGACATGGTCAGGAACACGATGGACTCGGCGAACGAGAACTGATCCGGCGAGATATAGGCGAAGCCGCCGGCGAACAATCCGCCGCCGAGACCGCCGAGCACCGCGCTGATGGCGAAGGCCGTGACCTTGGTGCGGAACACGTCGATGCCGTTGACCCCCGCCGCGAGTTCGTTGTCGCGCACCGCCCGCATGGCGCGACCGAGCCTCGTATCCGGCAGGTGCCAGACCATGTAGCCGACGATGGCCAGCACCGCGACGCAGAACGCCAGATAGGATTGCGACGAGGTGAACAGCGACGGCCGCCCGATCCGCGACACCCCGTCCGGCCCCTTGGTGAGCCAGATCGCGTTGATCATCACCAGCGTGACGATCTGCTGGAACGAGATCGTCACCATCGCGAGGTAATGCCCGCCGAGCCGCAGCGTCGAGAGGCCGAGCACAGCGCCGGCCACCAGCGCCATGATGCAGCCGCCGAACAGGCAGATCCAGTAGTTCAACTGATAGTCGGTGGTGCCGAGCCCGACCGCATAGGCGCCGAAGCCGAAGAAAGCCGCCTGCGCCAGATTGATCTGGCCGCACAGGCCGAGCACCACCGACAGGCCGAACACGGCGATGGCGAAGGTCGTCGCCTGCATCAGGATGTTGAGGATGTAGCCGTCGAAGCGCATCGACGCGGCCAGAAAGACGAGCGCGGCAGCGGCGATGAAATACGGCGCGTGGCGCAGCAGCAGCGGCTTCGGGCGCGGCAACGCGGCCACGGGCTGGATCTGGTCGGTGCTGCTCATGCTTTCTCCGCGACACGTTCGCCGAAGATGCCTTGCGGACGAAACACCAGGAACAGGACCAGGACGAGGAAGGCGAAGCCGTCTTTGTACGGCACCGAGATATAAGCGGCGCCGAAGGTCTCGATGATCCCGAGCGCAAGGCCGCCGATGATGGCGCCGGCGACGTCGCCGAAGCCGCCGATGATGGTGGCCGCGAACGCCTTCAGCGCGATGGTCGAGCCCATCTGGATCGACACGAACAGGAGCGGCGCCACCAGGAGACCCGCCAATCCGCCGAGCACCGCCGAATAGATGAAGGTGATCATGATCATGGTGGAAACGGAAATCCCGAGCAACGAGGCCATCTCCTTGTCCTGCGAGGTCGCCTGCAATTTCTTGCCGAGCATGGTGTGCTCGAAGAACCAGTAGTTGAAGATCACCAGCACCACGGTGACGGCGATGATCAGCAGATACTGGCTGTCGAGATAGACCGGGCCGAGCTGGATGCCGGGCGTCTCGAACCAGCCCGGCAGCACCTGCGGCTGCGGGCCGTACAGCGCCAGCACGCCATTGGCCATCAGGATCGAGGCGCCGATGGTGGCTATGATCACCGGCAGATAGGTGCGGTGGCGCAGCGGATAATAGACGCCGAGATTGAACACCAGGCCGACCACCGCCATCCCCGCCAGCGCGATGATGAAGGACAGCCAGTAGGGCAGCGCCAGATCGACGGCGCACACCACCATGATATAGGCCGCGACCATCGAGAATTCGCCTTGCGCGAAATTGACGACATTGGTGGCGCGGAAAATCAGCACGAAGCCAAGCGCCACCAGCGCATAGACCGCACCGATTCCGATGCCGGTGAAGAGAAGTTGCAGGACGAGGTCCATGAGGGGGACTTCCAAGGTCGTCATTGCGAGGAGCGCAGCGACGAAGCAATCCAGTCTTCACTTGTGGTTTTCTGGATTGCTTCGCCCAAAGAAAGTTGGAAGGCCAACTTTCCCAGGGCTCGCAATGACGGCTGAGAGACGGGAGCGACACACATCAAGGTCCCGGCTGCGCACGCTGTGGGCGCGCGCCTCGGGATGACGGCTACGGGCTAATCATCGAACTCGATATGCTTGTCGAAGACGATGTTGCCCTTGTCGTTCTTGACGATGTTGTAGCCATGCAGGCCGTCGCCGTTCTTGTCGAAATTGTATTCGCCCTCGGCGCCCGGATATTTCTTGATCGCAACGATGGCCTCGCGGATTTTCTGCGGATCGGTGGAGCCGGCGTTCTTGATGGCCAGCGCCAGCACGTTGACGGCATCGAATGGCCACGAGCTCTGGTTGTCGGGCGCGACCTTGTAGGCCTCGCGATAGGCCTTGCCGAACGCCTTGGCGCCCGGGGTGGACTCCTCGGCATAATCGGCCACGCCATAGGTGCCGTACAGCGCGGGACCGGCGAGCTTCAGCGCGGTGACATTGACGATCGACGGCGATCCCACCCACGGAATGTTGACGCCGAGCTGGCGCAGCTGCCGTGCGAAAATGCCGAGATCGTTCTCGAAGGTGAAGTAGGAGCCCAGAATATCCGCGCCGGACTGCTTGATCGCCAGCACGACGGGGGTGAAATCCTGGCTTTGATTGGCATAGCCCTGATCGATGGCGATCGTCGCATCGAGCTTGCCGAGCGCTTCGGTCAAAGCCTTGCCGCCGGCGGTGCCGAAGGCGTCGGTGGAATGCAGCACCGCCCACTTCTTCTTGCCGAGCGTCTTGACGCCGTAATCGGCGATCACGCGGCCGGAATAGCTGTCATTGGGGCGGAAGCGAAACAGCCAGGGATTGCCGAGCTTGGTGAGATTGGGATCGGTGCCGCCGAACATCACCGGCTTGCCGAGCTTCATCACGTCGGGTGCCATCGCATGCACCTGGGTGGAGCGGATCGAGCCCAGGAAGCCGACGATGTCGGGCTGCGCGGCGAGCTTCGAGAATGCCAGCACGATGCCGGGATTGGTGATCTGGTCGTCCTCGATGATGAGTTCGAGCTGCTTGCCGAGCACGCCGCCGGCCTTGTTGATGGCCTCGACCGCGAGCTTGGCGCCGCCGGTGGCATATTTACCGGCTTCGGCGGCGGGGCCCGTGATCGGCGCGCACATGCCGATCTTGATGGTGCCGCCGCTTTGGGCGCGCGCGCTGCCGATGATGTAGGGGGCTGCAAGGCCGGCCGCGACTCCGGCCGTGAATCCACGTCGCGTGAGCGTCATCGTTCTCTCCCTCAGAGGCCGGACTTGGCGCCAGCCTTCGTGATGGGCGGGAGTTGACCGAAAAATTGCGCGCGTGTCTACAGCCCGCGCCGAATTGGTACGACGAATTTTCCGAACCGCGGTCCGGATGGCCGTGCCGCAAAAGAATGCAGCGGGCTATCGATCCGCGCCGTCGTCATCCGCATCCGCTGCCGTCGGCATCGCCAGCAGACAAGCTTCGAGGTCGTGCAGCAGGGTCTGCAGATCCGCGAGTTTGCGGGCGCCGTAGCGCTTCGTCATCTCCGCATAGATCGCCTCCGACCCCGGCGCGACCGCTGCGATCAGCTTCAGGCCTTTGGCCGTGATCGAGACGATGCTGCGGCGCAAATCGGCCTGTTGCAGGCGCCGTGCGATCAGCCGGCGCGCTTCGAGATCGCGCAGGATTCGCGACCCATTGCTGCTCGGTCAGGTCATGCGCGCGCAGTGACGGACGGAATTGCTGCATCACCGATTCCCGCGCCCGCAGCAGCGCCATCGGCAGCGACTGGGAAAAATCGCGCATCGGGATTTTCGCGGATCCGGCAATGCGGGGCGCCTGGCGCGGCTTCGTCATGTCTCACTCGGCATATGGCGCGCGTGCATCGCACAATCGAAATGTCGCGCGCGGGTTTGATCGCATCCATTTAACATGTTAATTGGTTTGTGCGCGGTGTTTCTGCGCGCCAGCGCCGCGTGCTCGAACAGCGGCGATCCCAGGGATGGCCATGCCGCATTTCAGCATCGAATATTCGGCCAGTCTCGACGACGAGATCGATGTCGGCGTGCTCTGCGAAGTGGTGCGCCATGCAGCCGTCCAGACCGGGATCTTTCCGCTCGGCGGCATCCGCGTGCGCGCGATCCGCTGCGCGCATTTTGCCATCGCCGATGGCCGCGCCGGATTGAGTTTTCTCGATATTCTGTTGCGGATCGGCGAAGGCCGCGACCTCGCCGTGCGGCAGAAGGCCGGCGACGCCATCTTCCAGGCGGTGTCGCAGCATCTCGAGCCGCTCTTTGCCACCGGCAGATTTGCGCTCTCCTTCGATATCCAGATCAATGACAGCGCCACAAGCTGGAAGCGCAATGCGATCCACGACATGCTGAAAGCCGAAACAAGCCATGGCTAAATCCCCCGCCGACCCCGCTGCCGTCTTCGCCGCCAACCAGGAACGCGCCGCGCCGCTGTTGAAAGCACTGCGCGCCGACGGCATCGGCCATCGCATCGACGGCAAGGTGGTGGCGGCGTCATCGGGCGAGACGTTCGAGACGACCTCGCCGATCGACGGCACCGTACTGGCCAGCGTCGCGCGCGGCACTGCGGAGGATATCGACAGCGCCGCCCAGGCGGCGCAACGCGCCTTCAAGGAATGGCGCGACATGGCGCCGGTGGCGCGCAAGAAACTGCTGCATGGGATCGCCGACGCCATCGAGGACCATGCCGACGACATCGCCGTGCTCGAATGCATCGACACCGGCCAGGCGCATCGCTTCATGGCCAAGGCTGCGATCCGCGGCGCCGAGAATTTCCGCTTCTATGCCGATCGCTGCCTGGAGGCGCGCGACGGCCTCAACATGCCCGCTGACGAGCACTGGAACGTCTCGACGCGGGTGCCGATCGGCCCGGTCGGCGTCATCACGCCGTGGAACACGCCGTTCATGCTGTCGACCTGGAAGATCGCGCCGGCGCTCGCCGCCGGCTGCACCGTCGTGCACAAGCCGGCGGAGTGGTCGCCGATCACCGCTGATCTGCTCGGCAAGCTGGCCAAACAGGCCGGCCTCCCCGACGGCGTGCTCAACACCGTGCACGGCATCGGCGAAGAGGCCGGCCGCGCGCTGACCGAACATCCCGCCATCAAGGCGATCGCCTTTGTCGGCGAGAGTGCAACGGGGTCGGCGATCATGGCGCAGGGCGCGCCGACGCTGAAGCGCGTGCATTTCGAACTCGGCGGCAAGAACCCGGTGATCGTGTTCGCCGATGCCGATCTCGACCGCGCGCTCGATGCGGTCGTGTTCATGATCTACTCGCTGAACGGCGAGCGTTGCACCTCGTCGAGCCGGCTGTTGATCCAGGCCGATATCGCCGATGCGTTCATCGCCAAACTCGCCGCGCGGGTGCGGGCGCTGAAGATCGGGCATCCCCTCGATCCCCGCACCGAAGTGGGCCCGCTGATCCACGAACGCCATCACGCCAAGGTGTGCTCCTATTTCGATGTCGCGCGACAGGACGGCGCCACCATCGCGGTCGGCGGCAAGCCGCATGACGGCCCCGGCGGCGGACACTACGTGCAGCCGACGC
>JAPLPC010000499.1:0-8770 GCA_026400425.1 Hyphomicrobiales bacterium
GGAGAGCGAACGCCTCAGTCGCAATATCGCGAGATATCAAAGCTTCCCGTTATCGACACTGGTTCTGGTAAGAGCCCAGCGCGGCGGTTACCAAAGAAGTCGCATTCGCCCAAGGCTACCACTGCTGCACGGCAACGCGTATCTGCTTGAGAGATACGGTGGCGTCTTCGATGTGAAAACGTCGTAGGTGCCTCCTTTCTTGCAAACAACGTCGGCCTAAGCGGCGATTGCCTCGATGTCCAGAACCGTCGCTCGCCCCCTTGTCTGCCGTCTCTTCGCATCCGATTGCCAATCTCGATAGAGAGACAATGCTTTTCTTAGATCGGATCTGGTTCCTTTCGGGAGAAACGCGAACTCCTCGGTGGCTTCCAAGGTCGCAGTCTCTAAGGCTGCACTCGCAAACGTCCTTCCGCTGAGTAACCGACGCGCACGATTAAATCTGGTCTTCGTGTTCCGGACAGCGGCCTTTGAGAAGCCGTGCTGCCGTCGGAGCCATTGCCCGAACTGGCCCGGTATCTCAGGAATAGTCTCGCCTGCCTCCCGTGCGAGGATGACACGGCCGATCGCCTCTGCGAGTGGAGCAGGCACCGCATTCGCGATCATCTGATCGGTGTCACGTGATCCTGCAGAGGACCAATCCCACTCAATAGGAAAACCCTGAATACGCGAAACCTGCGTTTGGGTTAGAACGGCAGCCATCGTCGCGGGCACTGGGTCGGCGGGATGGGGGTTGGCGAGATAATGCGGTCGAGGACGTTCTCGCGTCGTCCGGATCACGGCCGGCGCGGGCTCATCGAGTGTCCGTACGCCACGACCGACGTAGTAGGGCCTCGTGTAATATGCCCCCGCGTCGATCAGTACCGAATCACCAGCATGCGGTCGATAGTTCGGCGGAATCGGTCTTTTCGAAGATTGGCAGGTCGTCGGGGCCGGACCGTCGTTAGTCCAAATTCCGCGTCTTCCCGACACGCGCGGCTGGAAAGAGCAGGCATCGCCGAGCGCCTCACCGAGCATATTCCTGATGGTCATCGGCTCTGGTGATCGCGCAGCCACTAGAGCGGATTCGAGAAACCCATGCTGTTCGCCAAGTCGGCCAATCACGAATAGACGTCGTCGGCGCTGCGGAACGCCGTAATAGCTGGCGTCGAGTTTTGTCTCCGTCAGTCCGTACCCGGCTTTAACCAACATCGCACGGGCGTCGGCCCACGCTTGCGAACGGGCGGCGAGTGTCACGTTCTCCATGACAAACCAAGTCGGCCGGACCACCACGACGAGCATTGCGAAGGCCCGCGTCAACGCAGCCCTCTCCCCCTCGACACGCTCACCGGCCGCAGAGAAATCCTGGCACGGCGGGCCTCCTATCAAGATGTCGGGCGCGAGCGCTGCCAGCATCGGGCCGATCCGGAAGATGTCCTTCAGATCCTCCTGCCAGACGCTTCCACCAAGGTTTCGGCGATAGACCTCAACCGCCTTGTTCCAGGAGTCGTATGCTTGGATCAGCTCGAAACCGGCGCGTTTAAATCCAAGGGACAGGCCGCCCGCGCCGCAAAAAAGTTCGACAGTTCGCACTTTAACCCCTGAAACGTAACTGATTTGTCAGTTACGGTTTGAGGGGTTGAGAATTGGTTATGGCGGGACGTTTCGAGACCGTGTGACGCACGATGGCGTATCGTCTCGGCAGAGGGGATGTAGCACGCATCTTGTCACCCGCAATTTCTCAGCGGAGCATTCTTTTTGTGACTGGTAGCACCAGTCCACAAAGGAAGAGCCTTGAGTGTCATTGCTGGAAATTTGAGTAAGGCGACGCTATCGCCGACATTATCGGCCCGACGCATTGCGGACCGATTGAAGGCTATGGGCCACGATCCGTTTTATTCGGATCGGGAACGTTATCTCGTGCTTCTCGAAGATCGCCCAGGCGACATCGTCGAACTCGGCCAACCGCTGCGCGGCTCACGGTTGTTCAAAGCGTCGGCACTCGCGCGTGATATCGCCATGGTTCGCGACATAGAGGCATTCGCCACGAAGTTTCCGGAAGATGACTGGCTTTACTGGAATATTGGTCTGACCGGCGCAAAGGCTCCAGTGGGGGGCCTTGTCAAGGCATACGGCGAATTCAATCGCCTGATCAACATTCACTTTACAGAAATGCGCCGCCGCAACAAATTCGAGTTGATCCTATTGGTGATTCATCCTCGGTACGATCCCGTCAGTGGTCGCTTTGATTTGCATGCGCATTTCATCTGCAAAATTCCGCCCGAGCAAAGAGAGGCCGCGAGAAGGCGCCTTTTGACCGCGTTTTCGAAAGCGGACGTTCCAGACGGGTCAGTGCGCAATGCTGCCGCGTGTGCGACTTACATGATCTGGGGCATAGCGCCTCCAGAAGAAACGATCGCGCTACCAGACGACGCTCTGTCGGACCTGTGGCGACTATCCCGCGCAAAAGCTCGCCTTACGCGGACAGGCAGGAGCTTTGGGGCATGGCGACATGCGCAGACGGCCTGCCAGGAACAGGACCTTCCTAAACAAAAGAGAAGGACTGCGTCTTCGCAGCCGCAATCTGACCAACATGATCGGCTGCTGGCCAAAACAGTTGCGACCATCAAGGGCAAGAAGGTTGCCGCGTTGTTGTATGAGAAGAGACGAGCTTTGTCGGAATTGGACGAGGTCAATCTGCCGACATCGGCAGCGGTTCCGTCCAAGGACTCTTCCTCAGCGACTATCGACGTAACTCAGGACTCGTTGGACTATACAATCTTCGACACTGCGCAGGTGATCGATGTATCCGAAGCGGACGTCCCCGCCACAGCGACGGAACGCGCCAAGGATGGGGGACGATGGGATGGCGCGAAAAAGTTAGTCAGAGCGACAACCGCGGTCGTAGCACGTGCGCTCCGTGTTTCTACAGTAAGGCTTGGCGAATTCGCACGTCGTCTGTCGCGTCGGTGCCGCGGATCGCCCTGATGATCCTCTGTCCGTCGGCGCGAACCGATCCATCCGGACCAACATGGCGATACAGCGTCTGACGGGAAACGCCCAATTCTCGGCACAGATCGGCAACGTTTGTTTCTGGCTGCCCCATCGCGGCCTGAGCCAGACGAAGTTTTGCAGGCGTCATCGCCGCCTTCCGCCCACCAACCCGACCACGCGCCCGAGCCGACGCAAGACCTGCAATCGTCCGTTCCCGGATCAGTTCGCGCTCGAACTCCGCCAACGTCGCGAAAATGCCGAACATCATCCTGCCTTGCGCCGTCGTCGTGTCGATTGCACCGTGACCAGTCAGAACGCGAAGACCCACGCCTCGTCGGGCTAGATCACCGACGGTGTTCACGAGATGACGGAGATCGCGGCCAAGGCGGTCCAGTTTCCACACGACCAGCGTATCGTCTGACCGCAGCGCCTTGAGACAATGCGCAAGTCCGGGGCGGTCATCTCGGCTTCCGGAAACGTGGTCTTGATAGATCATGTCGGAGCGGACGCCCGCTGCGACCAGTGCATCGCGCTGAAGATCGACGACTTGCGATCCGTCTGCCTTGGAAACACGGACATATCCGATCGACTCACCCATGGTCTTCTCCCCTGTCACGCAAACGACCGTTTGCGTGACAAATGGTGAGTCGGGGATTCACCGGCGACAAGTCGTCACTTAATGCGTCACCGAATCTATGTGCCGCAAACCTTCAACGAATGAGATTCAGGACACGAGAGCGAGGACGTCACCGAGGCTGCGGCTTGGAGATCGTAGTTTTCGGACGACGGAATCGGAAAAAGGCACCTCAAGCGAGGCCTCTGAGAATCGAAATTAGCCTCTGAACTTCCCAGATTGTCGTTATTATGAGATTTAACTTCGCCTTCATCAGCGCCCGTTATTTCAAAGGAAATTCAAGTGTTGGCTACATCGGAGATTTCTCTGGGGTGAGACAAAGGGCTTCTTGTCTCTCTGTGCAATCGAGGCAATTTTAAAAATCGTCGCCTCTCAATCAGGCACGGGCGACTGGAGAAAAGCCTGATGATCATGCGCGCTTCACTGATCGCTTCCGTCGTCGGGGTGATCGTCGGCACTGAAATCTCGGCTCCCGGCCCGCTCGGCGAGTTGAGAGGGACACTCACCCGTGCTGCCGAGCCATCTGCTCCCGTCGTTCTCATCATTCCCGGTTCTGGACCGACTGATCGTGACGGCAACAATCCCTTGGGTATTCAGGCTTCCACATATCGTCACCTCGCGAGCGAACTCGCTGCCGAAGGGGTGACATCAGTTAGGATCGACAAGCGAGGCATGTTTGGCAGCGCGGGCGCTATAAAGGATGCCAACGACGTCACGATCGAAGACTACGTTGCCGACGTTCGTTCATGGGTGGAAGCCGCGCGCCGTGAAACGGGAGGGCGATGCATCTGGCTGTTAGGCCACAGCGAGGGAGGCCTTGTGGCTCTGGCGTCTTCAGATCAGGTGCCCGACATCTGCGGCCTGGTGTTGGTGGCTACAGCGGGCCGTCCGATGGGGGAAGTGCTTAAAGATCAATTGAGAGCCAATCCTGCTAACGGCGAATTGTTGCCCCAAGCTGTGACAGCCATCGACGAATTGAGCGCCGGGCGTCGTGTCACAACAAAACAACTGCCATCGGCTCTTGCGGCGTTACTTCCGGAAGAAGTGCAGGGATTTCTAGTCAGCGCCTTCAGGTTGGATCCTAGGCAGCTCATCGCGGCCGTGAAGAAGCCTATCCTCCTGCTTCAAGGCCGTCGGGACATCCAGGTCGGCGTCGAGGATGCGCAGGCCCTCCATTACGCGAATGCGGCCTCGCGCTTGGTCCTGCTGTCGAAGACCAATCACGTCCTCAAGCAGGTAGATACGGATGACGTCAGCGCGAACGTGATGACCTACGGTGACGCCGGAATGCCCCTGGCCCCCAACGTCGCCCGGACAATCGCGTCGTTTGTGAAGACGTCTCCGATCTAAGCGCGGTCGAGAACTCGGAGACCTACCTAGCGTGTTTCAGCTTCATCGCGAGCGATGCTGAAGGGAAATGCTGATCCGGGCATTCCGAAAGCGTCACCCGAGCAGGCTTGTCGTATTTCCGCCGGCGCCGACAGAATAGGAAGCCAGCAATGGTTTGTGGCTCCGCACAAACCGCTGACCAAGGGCTTTGCCCTGTGGAACCCAAGGAGACCTCGGAATGTCTGGCTCGAACGTTCGGCAGAAAACCACAACAACGACATTCCGGATGACGCCGGCCGAACGCGCTGCCGTCTTTGCAGCTGCAGATGCCGTCGGCATCGGACCATCGACCTTTGCCCGCACCACCGTTCTTCACGCCGCTGGTCGCGAGGCTCCCATCCGGAAGCGCCGCGATGCGATTGCCATCGTTATCGCACCGGCTCTCGGTCAACTCGGCAAGATCGGCTCCAATTTAAATCAGTTGACGCGTCACGCTCATGTCGGCGGTCGCGTGGACAAAGAATCCCTGACCCGACTTTGCGATGAGACGCAGCGCCTGACGCAGGCCGTGCTCGCGCTTCGGGATGCGCCACCCAGATGATCCTCGATACGAGGCGGCACGGCAGGACACGCCGAGATATCCAGAAGCTGGTCAAGCACCTCGACAAGCAAATCGGGCAGACGTCCCGTGTCGTGGCCATCGGCAATGTCCCTCTAGGGAACGCCGCCGATGTCATGCATTATATGGAAACGTTGCGCGATGCCTCTCGAGCAACGGTTTCCTGCCATCATATCTCGCTCTCGCCGAGAAACCGACTATCGGATGCGCAGCGCGACGAAGCCGTCCGCCGCATCCTCGACGCGATGGGGGCGGAGGACCACGCTTACGTAGTCTGGCAGCATTCCGGGAAAGCCCGCTCCGACGCCGCTACGGCCGATGATCATTACCATGTCGTACTGTCGCATATCGGCCCCAACGGGCGGGCGCTGTCCGATAGGGGCTCGTATGTCCGGCTTGAAGCGGTTGCACGATCTCTGGAAGCCGATTTTGGGGAGCCGATAACGCATTCTCGGAAAACGAAATCCGTCGCTGACGAGCTTCGCAGGATCGGACGCGGTGATATTGCCGCGATGCTGACCGTGCCGGCGACACCGCCCAAGAGCGCGATGTCGTCGGAGACGCACGCGCGAGCGGAACGTGAGGGACTGGACCTCCCAAAATTGCAGGCCGCCGTCCGTGCGGCTTGGACCAATTCCGACGGGGGGACGGCATTCAGGAGTGCGCTCCTAAATGATGGCTTCGAACTCGTTCCCGGAAGAAGGACCGGCGTCCTCATGGTGATGACGGCGGGCGTCGAGATCGGCGCGCTGGACAGGATAGTTCGAGAACGGCGCGCAGACGTGGCAGCGCGCATGACACAGGAGGAAGAAAATGACCGACACGCACAAGAAAGCGCGCTCTCCCGGCGAGGCAATCTATCTCGAAGCGCGGGGAGCCAGGACGACCTCGGAACAGCTCCTGCCACTCTTGGCGCTTCTCAAAGAGGACGAGAACGAGACCGGGGGACCGCTCGACGAACTGAAGGGCATTCTCCACGCGCTCATCGAGGGCCTGAGATATCAGAACGGAATCCTCGAACGGCTCGACGCCGCGTGCGCGAGCGCGTCGTCGTCGCCGATCTCGGACGTCTCGACCTAAACGCATTGAAGGGGGCAGCTCATACAGTGGCCGCCGGCGGCGGCTCGATTCATAGTGATTGGGGTTCACTAGAGGGACGACGCAGCATGACCAAGGGTTCTGACGATCGTAGTAAGATCGATTACAAGGGAAAATTGGTCTGCGCAGCGGCACCGCAGGGCTTCGATGTGACGCCATTTGCGGCTGATCTTCGAATGATTGAAGTGCCGACGCCCACGAACCCGTTGACGAAAATTCTCTTGCATGATGGCGGATGGGTCGAGATCGACCGGCAATCGCAGACTGTACGCTTTTGGGGAACGCCCGGTCGCGCCATCATGCTTGCTGCGGCCATAGCCGACGCTGGAGGTTGGCAGATCGGCGAGCTGAGACACACAGCGACTGTCGTCCGGAAGGCCAGCGCCTCGCGTGTCGGACGCCAGGTCGATGATCGTAATTCCGATCTTGTCGCGTGGTGGCGAGATCGGGGATATGTCGCGACGGCTGCGCCTGATGGGACGTGGGTCGATGTCGGCGGTGCGCGAATCCGCGACATGGGCGATCTCGTGGAGGTTCACGGTCCGGTGTCGGGGGATGTCGCGATCGCGATTGTCACCAAGGCGAAGGAGGCATGGGATGGCGGTCTCAAGCTTCACGGGCAATGGACCCAGGTTGAAAAGGACATGATTTGGCTCGAAGCGCAGCGGCGGGATGTCGTTGTCGAAAACTGCGAACCGTCCTCGGTCGCGACCGATCTTTGGGCGAAGACGCAGGCAAAGACCGTCCGCCGCGCCGAAACGCCCAGAAAGATCAGATCGGCGGTTCAGGATGCTGCCGATTTGCTGGGCGCAGCGCGGGGCGATCACGACGCGCTTGTCCGTCTTCCGGAAAGCCTCCGCCATTTCGTGATGTCGTATCTCGACGATGAGCAACGGGCCGAACTCTCGGCATCCGATGTCGTCACCGTCATCCCAGAATTGACCCGCTTCCGGAAATTGGGCGAAGCCGAACTTGTCGGCGTCAAGCGAACGGGCGGTCCGTTGCCGACGCCGCTTGTTCCGGAACAGTCGCCGACGCCAAGCGATCCGTTGAAACCCAAGCCGGTCTGACGATGTCGCTTTCTCCGCAAGTCGTTCTGCTACGGCGATACGTCCTCGAACGCGCCGCAGGCCGCTTCCCGCGCAAGGAATTTGCGCGATACGACGTAGATATCGGGGCGTGGGTTCGTTGCGAAGAAGCGGTCGCGCGCGCCTCCGCTCATTGGCGCTGCCTTCGTCAACCGTCCGCCCCTTGGTGCCCCGTCCTCGGCTCCCGCACCGGCGTTTACGACGATGAAGCCTTGCAGGCTTTCTTCATCACCATTCCGGAAGACGAATGGCAGCGCCTCGCCACGCGTGTCGGAAAACGACCGAAGGCGTGTTTGCAGGACTGGAGAGAATCCGGCCGGCGCATCCTCGATGCGGTCTCTAACAATCATCCCGCAAGCGGTGCCCTTCCTGGAAACCTTGCAGGATGGCCCTCCACGCGCGGAACGGGGCGGCGCGGCCTTCAGGTGCGTTGATCTGACGTGGGTGTTTCTAGCGCGACCAATTACCCCAACCACCTCGATCAAGCCGAAAAAACCACCGCGCAAACGCGAAATTTTATTTCAAGGGATCAAAATCTAATCCAAAAATGCTGCTGCAGCGCATCAGCGCCGGGTTTGGGCGCACCGACGGAAATCGTGAGTAACTCGGTTTCCGGCTGAAATTTGCGGCGGAATCTTATACTGGTCGCATCGTACATAGTGCTTTTGGATGGTCCGATCGGTGATCGGATTGCCATCGCCGGGGGTGGCAATTGACTGATTCTACCGTGTTCATTTCGGGTTCGCTGTTTACGATCGACTACCTTGTCGAAGCGATTAGTACCACGCCATCATATCGTGCCGTGGATGTCGCCAGATTGCGCGCTCGGCTCGATGAGATTGCCGTCGCATTTCCAAAAAGCCACAAGACAAACGAAAGCCAGACAGAGGACGATTTCATCTGGCCTGTTCTGAGGCTACTCGGTTGGACTGACTCCCTCCGTCAACAGAATCTCACCGTTTCTGGCCGGGACGATGTTCCAGACGGTTTGTTGTTTGCCGACGCTGCGGCGAAGACAGTGGCCAACACTCA
>JAPLPC010000499.1:8808-12495 GCA_026400425.1 Hyphomicrobiales bacterium
CGTTACGCTCACGGCCTAGCGGTAGTTGAGAGCAAGCGCTGGTCACGTCCTCTTGATCGTGCATCGGGCCGAGATGAAACGACTGCGCCTTCTACCCAGATGTTGCGTTACTTGCGCCGGATCGACGACCTTTCCGCTGGTGCGTTGCGCTGGGGCATTCTGACAAATGGCACACGTTGGCGATTGTATTGGGCTGGTGCGCGGTCGATATCCGAGGAGTTTCTCGAAATAGATCTCGGTCGAGTGCTGGGATTGGAGGACGGGGATCTTTTCGCTGATGCCGAAGCTCGCGATCATTGGCTTCGGGTCTTCGCCGTTATGTTTGGACGCGAGGCATTTTTGCATGAGGGCTCCGATCAGCAATCTTTCCATGATCGAGCGCGTGCTGAAGCAGCATTTTACGAAGAACGAGTTGCCGCCAGTCTATCGAAACTGGTATTTGAATCTGTCTTCCCTAGCTTGGCCACCGCCATCGCCAATTCTACTCCAGATGCTTCTTTGGGGGAGGTCCGAGACGCTGCGTTGGTACTGCTCTATCGCCTGCTATTCCTGCTTTATGCAGAGGACCGTGACCTTCTCCCAGTTAGCGATACACGATACGACGACTATGCTTTGCGTCCTTTACGGTCTGAGATCGGCCAGCGTGTCACGAATGGCGATCCGTTCTCCGCCTCGGCAGCGCGCGTCTGGTCTCATATTTCCGATCTGTCCCGGATTATTGACAAAGGCGATAGCTCCGTTGGAATTCCGCCCTACAATGGCGGCTTGTTTGCTACAGCAGGTACGCCACTTCTTAGTAGTGCGCGTGTTCCCGATAGCGTTATGGCTCCAGCTCTTGATGCTTTGTCTTATGAACGATCTTCGGGAGAGCGCCGGTATATCAACTACCGCGACCTTTCGGTTCAGCAGCTCGGCTCAATTTACGAGCGCTTGCTAGAATTCGAGTTGGTCCGGGACCCGGCAGGCTCTCTCGTAGTGCGCCCCAATCTGTTCGCTCGGAAAAATACAGGAAGTTACTACACTCCTGATGAACTAGTTGGATTCATCCTTGATAAGACGCTTCTGCCTCTAGTTTCCGAACGCCGTGACGCATTCCGGTTAGCGCTAAGAAATCTCGATTCTGCGGATTCGGAGGATTATCGACGACGGACATTGCGCGACGTCGATCCGGCTAATGCTGTCCTCTCGCTCCGTGTCTGCGATCCGGCAATGGGCTCGGGCCACTTCCTTGTAACCCTGGTCGATATGTTGGCCGATCAGGTGCTTGATGCAATGGCCGAAGCCGCCGCGCTCGGCGCCGAGATAAATTACGTCTCACCTCTCGCGGATAAGATCGAGGATATCCGGACAACCATTCTGAGAAACGCGCGAGCGGCGAAATGGACAATCGACGAGGAACAACTCGATGATCGCCATATCGTCCGGCGCATGGTGCTCAAACGGTGCGTTTACGGTGTAGACAAGAATCCGATGGCGGTCGAACTCGCCAAGGTCGCTCTATGGCTGCACACGTTTACTGTTGGCGCACCGCTTTCTTTCATCGATCATCATCTCCATGCGGGCGATAGTTTGTTCGGCCTGTGGGTCCGCGACGCCATCGACAAAGCCGCCTCTGGAGGCGAACTTTTCTATAACGAGGCGCTCAGAAACGCGCAGCGTTCCGCGGAAGCAATGAAAACTATCGAAGCGCTGACCGACGTTGAGATCGCGGAGGCGCATCGGTCGGCAGCCATGTATGCCGACGTCGAGTTGATGACCGGTGAACTCGACGGATTCGTCAACTTTATTCACGCCCTCGATTGGCTCGGCCTGAAGGCCAAAGAAGACAAAGCGCTTGTCCGCCTGTGGCTCGACGGGCGCTTCGGCGATCCAATCCCTATCGCGCGCGGCCGTAAGGCTCCTGAGCCAGGCCTCGCGAAACCTGAGGAAGTCACGGCATTTACTGCAATCTGGAACCGCGCTCGTAACTTGATTGCCGAGGAACGTTTCCTAAACTGGCAGATCAGCTTTCCCGGCGTTTGGAGCAACTGGTCAGACAAAGAACTCGTTGGCGGATTTGACGCCATTGTCGGCAATCCACCGTGGGATCGGATCAAGCTACAACAAGTGGAGTGGTTCGCGGCACGTCGCCCCGGAATCGCATTAGCTCCGCGAGCGTCGGATCGACAAAAGCTGATTGCAAAGCTCAAAACGGATTGCGACCCGCTGTGGGACGATTTCACTCATGCTGATGCGCGTGCGTCTGATACCGCGCGGATGGCAAGAAAATCGGGGCACTATCCGTTGCTGTCCGGAGGCGACACGAATCTCAATTCACTTTTCGTCGAGCGCGCCCATGCACTGGTAAAGCCAGGGGGAATGGTTGGGCTGTTAATTCCATCAGGTCTCGCATCAGATCAGAGTTCGTCTGCCTTTTTCCGTAAGGTGACAAACGATAAGCAGTTGCATTGCGTCATCGACTTTTTCAACCGTCGTTACGACGGCAGCTTATTCTTTCCTGACGTCTACTACCGCTTCAAGTTCTGCGCATATGTTGCTGGGGGGGAAAACAAGCTCTTCGACAGCGCTTCCTTTGGATTTTTCATCCGAGACTTGGCCGAAATCAATAATGCTGATCGCGTATTTCCAGTCACCGCCGAGGAGATTGGTAGGATTAATCCGAACAGCGGAACCGCCCCAATATTCCGCTCGCGGCGCGATAAGGAGATCACCTCACATATTTATGCGCGCCTGCCCGTTTTGACGAATCGTAAGGACACCGAAGCGATTACCGTTTGGCCTGTGCGTTACGCCACCATGTTCCATATGGCTAACGATAGCGGACAGTTCCGGACGCGAAGCGAACTTGAAGGCGACGAAGGCGCTTGGCTTGTTGGCAGCAATCGTTTTGAGTCGGCGACAGGAGAGTGGGTGCCACTCTACGAAGGCAAGATGGTGCAAGCGTTCGATCATCGGGCGTCAGATATTGTCTTGGCCGAAGCTAACATTTTTCGATCTGGGCAAGGAGCCGACCTGAGCGTTGAGGATCACCGCGATCCAGCGCGGCAACCTACCCCGCGTTATTGGGTACGATCATCGGAAACAGGGTGGGATGCCCCAACCGACTGGTGTCTATCATTCAAGGACGTCACATCGGTGACGAACGCTCGCACCACGATCAGCGCCATCATTCCTCGCTTTGGTGCAGGGCACACACTGCCTGTGTTATTTCCCGCCAAAGGTAGTGTCGGCCCTGCATATGTCGAGTTTGCTCCGTTGATGCTCGCCAATCTCAACTGCGTTGTTCTCGATTATCTGGCGCGGCAGAAGGTCCACGGTAATCATCTGGCTTGGTATCTCCTTGAGCAGCTCCCGGTGGTCCCGTTATCTGCCTATGCACGGCTTTTTGGCACCAAATCGGCCGCAGAGATTGTCCGCGAGTCGGTTCTAGAGCTGAGTTACACGGCTGACGATTTGGCTCCGTTTGCACGCGATCTCGGCTATATAAATGCCGCTGGCAAAGTGAAATCCCCGTTTGGTTGGGATGAAGAACGCCGCCTGACATTACGCGCCAAACTCGATGCCCTTTACTTCATCCTCTACGGTGTGTTCGAAGCTGCTCATCCAAAGAGGAGTCGCGAAGACATCTCTTACATTTATTCGACCTTTCCTATCGTCGAAAGAGAAGAGACCGAGAAATGGGGTAGC
>JAPLPC010000073.1:0-380 GCA_026400425.1 Hyphomicrobiales bacterium
CAAGCTGCGCGACGAGAAGGACCACCGGTCGATCTTTTCGCGCGACCTGCCGGGCAAACTCGACGCGACGTCACCCGATCAGGTCGATCTCAAACGCTACGACCTGATCGGCCTGGCGATGCAGGAGCCGCAATACACCAACCACACCATCCGGATGCTGATGATCAAGATCGCCGCGGCCAAGCTGCCGTGCCTGTCGATCATGAACATGCCGCCGCTCCCCTATCTGAAGCGGATCGCCGCGCTGAAGGACATGGACCTCGAAGAGGCCTACACCAATGCCGCGGTGTGGGAGCGTTTCGAACCCGGCCTGGTGACGCTGTGCTCGCCGGATCCGCAGGCGTTCCGACCGCCGGAGGAAGCCGCCAACGTGCTGCATG
>JAPLPC010000073.1:404-5960 GCA_026400425.1 Hyphomicrobiales bacterium
GGTGAAGCTCGACGGCCACGATGGGCCGGTGAAGCTGAAAGTGTTCGACTCGCTGTTCGTGCCGTTGGCGAAGTGGTCGATGCTGCTGACCGGCAACTACCGCTGCATCACGCCGGAGGATCCGCAGGCGATCCGCGACGCCGTGCATGGCGATCTCAAGGTCTCGCAGTCGATCTATGATCATGTCGACGCGATCGCGCGCAAACTCGGTGCGGATCCCGAAGACCAGGTGCCGTTCGCGAAATATGCCAAGGCGGCGGAAAGCCTGCTGAAGCCGTCATCGGCAGCGCGTGCAGTCGCAGCCGGCGCGCCATTCATCGAACGCGTCGATCTTTTGGTGAAGCTGATCTCGCATCAACTCGGCATGGCCAACGCGCATATCGACCGCACCGTCGATATCGTCGACCAGAAACTCAACGAGCGACTGGAATCGAGCGCGGGGATCTGAGGCCATATGCAGCCTCCCTCATCCTGAGGCGCGCGCTTCTTGCGCGCGTCTCAAAGGATGGAGATGCGGTGGACAGTTCATGGTTCGAGACGGCGCTACGCGCCTCCTCACCATGAGGTCCGAGTTAGTCATGCGCGGGACGATTACGCCCCCTCGTCCAGCGCCACGAGCTCGCGCTTGCGGCGCAGTGACGGCAGCATCGGCACGATCAGCAGGATGGCGGCCAGCACCAGGCAGGCCGCCGAGATCGGACGCTCGACGAAGGTCATCAGGTCGCCCTGCGACAGGATCAGCGACTTGCGCAGATTGTTCTCCAGGAGTGGCCCCAGCACGAAAGCCAGCACCAGCGGCGCCGGCTCGTAGCCGAATTTGCGCATGAAATAGCCGATGATGCCGAAGGCGATCATCACATAGACGTCGAACACGTTGTTGCTCGAGCAATAGACACCGATGATGGTGAACAGCACGATCAGCGGAAACAGCACGTTGTAGGGCAGCTTCAGCAGCTTCACCCACATGCCGATCAAGGGCAGGTTCAAGACCAGCAACATCGCGTTGCCGATATACATGCTGGCGACGATGCCCCAGAACAGGCCGGGATTCTGCGTGATCAACAGCGGTCCCGGCTGCAATCCGTGAATGACGAAGGCGCCGAGCAGCAGCGCCATCACCACATTGGGCGGGATGCCGAGCGTCATCAGCGGAATGAAGGCGCCGCCCGCGGCCGCATTGTTGGCCGCCTCCGGACCCGCCACGCCTTCGATGGCGCCGTGGCCGAACCGCTCGGGGGTTTTCGACAGTCGCTTCTCCAGCGCATAGGAGGCGAACGAGGCCACCACCGCGCCGCCGCCCGGCAGAATCCCGAGAAAGAATCCCATGAGGGTGCCGCGACCGATCGGGCCGGCGCTGCGCTTCCAGTCGTCCTTGTTCGGCAGCAATTGCGTGATTTTCGCGTTAATGACGTCGCGTTTGATCGCCTGTTCGGTGTTGATCAGGACTTCGGCCAGGCCGAACAATCCCATCACGACGGGCACCAGACCGATGCCGTCGATCAGTTCGATACGGCCGAATGTCAGACGCGGCTGCGCGGTGATGCTGTCGAGACCGACAAGGCCGAGCACGATGCCGATGCAGGCCATCAGCAGCGCCTTGGCCATCGAGCCCTGAGTGAGGAAGGTCAGCACGACGAGGCCGAGCACCATCAGGCTGAAATATTCGGCCGGACCGAATGCGATCGCCACGCTGGCGAGTTTCGGCGCCACCAGCATCAACGCGATCAGCGCGAAGGTGCCCGCGATGAAGGAGCCGAGCGCGGAGATGCCGAGCGCCGGACCGGCGCGGCCCTGCTTGGCCATCTGGTGGCCGTCGAGGCAGGTGACCACCGACGCCGCCTCGCCGGGAATGTTGACCAGGATCGACGTCGTCGATCCCCCATACATCGAGCCGTAATAGATGCCGGCCATCATGATGATGCCGGATTCGGGCGTGCCCGACAGCGTCACCGGCAGCAGCAGCGACATCGCCGAGATCGGCCCGATGCCCGGCAGCACGCCGACCAGCGTGCCGATGAAGACGCCGATGAAGCAGTACAGAAGATTGACGGGCAGCAGCGCGACGCCGAAGCCGTGAAACACATTGGTGAGGACGTCCATGCGATCGCTCCTTCAACCAATCTCGAACGTGCCGGTGGGCAGCATGATCGACAGACCATGCTTGAGCACCCACCATACGCCCACCGGCGCCAGCACCGCGAGCGGCACCGCCAGCGTCCAGCGCACCGGATCGATGATCCGCAACAGCAACAGTATCAGCGGGATCGTCGCGATCAGGAAGCCGAGCGGCTCCAGCGCGAAGGCATAGGCGATCAGGCAGGCGATGATCAGCACCGGTTTGCTCCAGCGCACATCCTCCCAACGCGAGCCGAAGGTCGGCCCGCCTTCCGTCACCGAAGCGAGAATGATGCTGACCGCGAAGGCGCACATCAAGAGGCCCAGATAGAACAGCATGAAGCCGGAGCCAGGATCGTTGATGGTCCCGAGTTTCAGCTTGAGGCCGGAGCGGATCACGAACACCCCGAGCCCAAGACCGATGACGCCGGTCCAGAATTCGGAATTGTTGAGACGAAAGGGCGGGCGCGTGGTGGAGGACATAGGGAGCTTTCGGCAATTGCCATGTAGGGTGGGCAAAGGCGCACTGGCGCCGTGCCCACCATCTTCGGTGCGGATGATGGTGGGCACGCTTCGCTTTGCCCACCCTACATTCGTGATCGTGCCTATTTCTTCCCGAGCCCGATGCTCTCGATCACCTTGCGCTCCGACGCCGTCACTTCGACGACGAACTTCTTGTAGTCCTCGGTGTTCTTATAGTTCGGGATCATGTCGAATTTCGCCAGCGTGGCGATGACAGCCGGATCTTCGATCGCCTTCTTGAAGGCATCGTGCAGCTTGGCGACGATCTTCGGGTCCATGCCTTTCGGGCCCGCAATGCCGAACGGCGAATCGTACACCATCGGATAGCCGCTCTCCTTCAGCGTGGGCGCATCGGGGAAATTCGGCGAGCGCTTGTCGGTCCACACCATCAGGAGACGCAGCTTGCCGGCGTCGACCAGCGGCCGCCAGCCGGTGGAATCCGCCTGCAGCATGGTGTGATTGCCGAGCACGGCTGCGTTGGTCTCGGCACCGCCCTTGAACGGCACCTGCGTCAGCTTGATGCCGGCCATGGCCGCGATCTGCTCCATGCCGACATGCAGCGAGGTGCCGGCGCCCGGCGTTGCATAGGTCACCTTGCCTGGATTGGCCTTGGCGAAGTCCACCACGTCCTTCCAGGTCTTGAACTGCGACTCAGCATTGGTGGTGATGCCGAACGTGTAGCCGGTGAGATGGATGATATAGCTGAAATCCTTGTCCGGATTCCACGACACCTCCTGCATCAGCGGGAGCCGGAATACGGTGATTGGAATTTGCGAGATGGTGTAGCCATCAGGCTTTGCTGCGGCCGCCATGGTGGCCGGCCCGACCGTGCCGCCGCCGCCGCCTTTGTTGTCGATCGCGATCGGCTGGCCGAGATGTTTCGACGCCGCATCGGCGATCGCACGCATGGAGATGTCGGTGGAGCCGCCGGCCGGCCACGGGACGATCAGCGTGATCGGCTTAGTGGGATAATCCTGCGCACGGACAATCGTGGCGGTGCCGAGTGTCGCGATCGCGGCAGCAGCGATGGATAGCGAAAAAGCAATGCGATTGCGTCGCAGCATGACGTCTCCCCCTGTTTTTTGGTGCGAGGGTTCGTACCCTGACCTTTGTTGTGACGGCAGTGTAGCGTGGAAATCGTCGCTGCAAAGTGCGTCTTACGTCGTATCGCTGCCTGACAGACGATAAGCGACGATTTGTCCGCCGCACCAGTCACTCCTGACATTCGCGCAGGCCACAAACAGCGCTCGGCTCAGCACGATCAACTGCCACAGCGCAACCGAAGGTAGGACCTTGAAATTTTTGGACTGCGTGTCGGATCGACGTTGCCTGCTTCGTCCTTGGACCAGTACTGCATCGGTTGAAAGGACAACGCCTTGAGCAAGATGATTTTCGTGAACCTGCCTGTCAGCGATCTGCCCCGCGCCGTCGCTTTCTATGAAGCGGTGGGCGCCACCAGGAATCCGCAATTTTCCGACGACACCGCAGCCTGCATGGTGTTGTCCGATATCATCCACGTGATGTTGCTGACCCATGACAAGTATCGGCAGTTCACGGCGAAGACGATCGTCGATGCGAAGACCGCGAGTGAGGTGCTGATCTGCATCTCCGCCGACAGCCGCGACGAGGTCGATGGCATCATCGGCAAAGCCAAAGCCGCCGGCGGCGGTCTCGATCCGACGCCGATCCAGGATTTCGGCTTCATGTATGGGCGAAGTTACGAGGATCCCGACGGCCATATCTGGGAAGTGATGTGGATGGACATGGCCGCGGCAAAGACCGCAATGGCGACCTGAGCGAACACGAAAGGACACGACGATGTCGAAGATTTCCCCGTGCATCTGGTACGCGACCGAAGCCGAACAGGCCGCCACATTCTACTGCTCGCTGGTGCCTCGCTCTTCGATCGACCGCGTCCAGCGCGCGCCGATCGACTATCCGGCGGCAAGGCCGGCGATGTGCTGGTGGTCGGCTTCACGCTGGCCGGCCAGAGCTTCATCGGCCTCAACGGCGGCAGCGCCGCCACCTTCAGCAACGCCGTGTCCTTCACCATCCATTGCGACGATCAGGCTGAAGTCGATTGCGTCTGGGATGCCATTCTGAACCATGGCGGCAAAGCGAACGCCTGCGGCTGGATCAACGACCGCTGGGGCGTGCCATGGCAGATCGTGCCGAACGGCTTTACGGAGATGCTCGCCAGCGAGAATGGCGAAGGCGCCAAGCGCGCGATGACCGCCATGATGGGCATGATCAAGCTCGACATGGCCGCGCTGCAGAAGGCCTTCGACGGCGCCTAGAAGTCGTTTTGCAGCCACACGGCCATCGATGGCGTACCGCAACCATGGCCTGCTCGACGTTCCGCTAACCGAATGGCGGAAAAGCGGATTTCCGGCGAAGCCTTGCTTGACAGGGTGTCATGCGCGTCCTTATAAGCGGCCCGTTCACGGCGCGGCTTTAGGCTGCCGTGACGCCTTGGCGGGGTAGCTCAGCTGGTTAGAGCACGGGAATCATAATCCTGGGGTCGGGGGTTCGAGTCCCTCTCCCGCTACCAAACTGATTTTCCGAACATTTTCGCAGGATTGCGCCTCCGGGACGCGGCGTCTTCGTGCGCTCGATCGATGTCGGCGCATGTCGGTTCTGCGGCATTCGCCCCGAAGTTCCTGATCGACAGTCACGTTCAAGGAAACGCCGCAGATGATGGTCTGGCTGCGTTACATGGAAAATCCGAACAGCTTGGACGGATTCGTCACCAGCACCTTTTCGAGCAGGGTGTCGTCGGGCGCGTAACGATAGAGCAGTTCGAGCAGGTCGGCGTCGTTGGGCGGTTGCACCACCGAGACCGGATGCGGCCAGTCGCTGGCCCAGACGCAGCGGTCGGGAGCTGCTTCCAGATAGGCCTGCGCGACCAGCGTCGGGTAT
>JAPLPC010000484.1 GCA_026400425.1 Hyphomicrobiales bacterium
CGTGTCGCCGAGGCCGACCGTGTTGGCGGTGGCGAACAGGCGGAATGCCGGATGCGGCTTGATGACCTTGTTCTGGTCGAGCAGCGTCAGGCGGCCGGCGACCTCCAGCACGCGCTGGATCACGAACATCACGTCCGGGCGGCCGGCATCGTATTCGTCGAACACCAGCGCCACATTGTGCTGCAGCGCCCATGGCAGAATGCCGTCGCGGAATTCGGTGACCTGCTTGCCGTCGCGGACCACGATGGAGTCCTTGCCGACGAGGTCGATACGGCTGATGTGGCTGTCGAGATTGACGCGCACGCACGGCCAGTTGAGGCGGGCGGCGACCTGTTCGATATGGGTCGATTTGCCGGTGCCGTGGAAGCCGGTGACCATCACGCGGCGATTGCGGGCGAAGCCGGCGAGAATGGCGAGCGTGGTGGCGCGGTCGAAACGGTAATCCGGATCGGTGTCGGGCACATGCGGATCGGTCTTGGAGAAGGCGGGCACTTCCAGGTCGGAATCGATGCCGAACACCTTGCGCACCGACACTTTGATGTCGGGGATGCCGGTCAACGCTTCTGCGGCCTGTGCTCCGGATTGGTCTTGCGCTTTGGTCATGGCGGCGGTCATCGATCCTCCGTGGTCCCGGGAACGCCGAAACCAGTCATTCAGTTTGGCTACGGATGGGGTGCTGTTGCGGAACGTAGCAGAGAGCTGCGGCCGGACAAAGCCTACCTACACGGCAAAGTTCCAAAATGTAATCATATAGATAGGTTGTAACGCCGGTTTTTGGAGCCCTGCCCTGCGAATTGGGTGAGGCTCGAAATGCCGGTTTTCATCGCGGTCATCTGCGGCGCCCATGCCGGATCGGACTTCTCGTGCATCAGACCATCGACGCCATCACCCAGTTCGTCGCTGCCCATGCCTGGCTCGGCTATCTCACCGTGTTTCTGGCCGCATTGCTGGAGGCATTGCCGGTGCTCGGCACTTTCGTCCCGGGCACGACGCTGATCCTGGCGCTGTCGGCACTGATTCCGGCGGGCGATCTCAACCTGTTTGCCGTGCTGGCAGCGGCGATGCTCGGCGCGGTCCTCGGTGACGGCAGCGCTTATTGGACCGGACATGTCAGGCAGCGCGCATTGCTGCAGGCGTGGCCGCTCGGGAATTATCCCGGCGTCGTCGCGCAGAGCGAGACGTTCTTTGACCGGTTCGGCATCTGGGCCGTCTTTCTCGGCCGCTTCGTGCCCCCTATTCGCGCCTTCGTGCCGGTTACGGCGGGGGCGGTCGGCATGGCGCCGGCCAAATTCTTTCCTGTGAACATACCGTCGGCGCTGATCTGGGCGCCCGCACATGTGCTGCCGGCAGCCTTCGCCGTGACCGCGCTCGAGCGCGTTGGCGGCGTCGCGGGATTGGAACACGAGGCTCGACATTACAGCCTCATCGTCGTCATCGTGCTGGCGATAGGACTCGGAGGAGCCGCGTGGTGGTGGTGCCGACGCTCGGCAAGGCGCGGCACGCAAAAATCAACCCCTTGATTTATCAATGAAAAGAAACGCGCTCGGCTTGACTCATGCCACTGTTTCACCTGAAAAGCCTGCCACGGCAGTTTCGCTTGCCGCCTGTCCTTCCCATATCCGGTAGATGTCTGATCCCATGCGAAGCTATCTCGATTTCGAAAAGCCGGTCGCCGAACTTGATTCCAAGATCGACGAATTGCGCGTGCTCGCCGCCGGCGGCAGCGACATCGGCGAGGAGATCGTCCGCATCGAGGACAAGGCGGTGGCCGCCTTGCACGAGCTCTATGCGAATTTGACGCCTTGGCAGAAGACCCAGGTCGCCCGGCATCCGCAGCGTCCGCACTGCCTGAATTACATCGACTCGCTGATCACCGAATTCACACCGCTCGCCGGCGATCGCAAATTCGGCGAAGACGCAGCCTTGGTGGCCGGCTTCGGTCGCTTCCGCGGCGAGAGCGTTTGCGTGCTCGGGCAGGAAAAGGGCTCGAGCACCGAGACCCGCCTCAAGCACAATTTCGGCATGGCGAGGCCTGAAGGTTATCGCAAGGCCGTGCGCCTGATGGAGATGGCCGATCGTTTCGGCCTGCCGGTGCTGTCGCTGGTCGATACGGCCGGCGCCTATCCCGGCATCGGCGCGGAAGAGCGCGGCCAGGCCGAAGCCATCGCACGCTCGACCGATGCCTGTCTGGGCCTCGGCGTGCCCAATGTCGCCGTCGTCATCGGCGAAGGCGGCTCGGGCGGCGCCATCGCGATCGCCACCGCCAACAAGGTGCTGATGCTCGAACACGCGATCTACAGCGTGATTTCGCCTGAAGCGGCATCGTCGATCTTGTGGCGCGATTCGTCGAAGGCTCAGGAAGCGGCGACCAACATGAAGATCACCGCGCAGGACCTGCTGCGGTTCGGCGTGATCGATCAGGTGCTGAAAGAACCCGCCGGCGGCGCCCATCGCGATCCCGCCGCCATGATCGCAACGACGGGCGATGCCATCGCGCAGGCGCTGAAGGATCTCAGCGGCCTGGATGCCGCCGCCGTGCGCCAGCAACGCCGACAGAAGTTTCTGGATATCGGCCGCAAGATCGGGTGAACTTCTTCTCCCTCCCCGGAGCGAAGCGAATGGGGAGGGTGGCGCGGAGCGAGCGCTTGCGAGCGACGTGACGGGTGGGGTGTCTCCGCACACGCCAACGTCACGTGGGCACCCCCACCCCGGCCTTCGGCCGACCCTCCC
>JAPLPC010000676.1 GCA_026400425.1 Hyphomicrobiales bacterium
CGCGATAATCGAGCTGGCCGTCCTGAATGCGGATTTCGGAGAACGACAGCAATTCGCCGCCCGGCTTGGTCTTTTGTCCGATGGATTCGATGAAGGGCGACCAGTTGCTGTCGCCGTTGGCTTCGCGGACGACGCGGATGCGCGGCCGCAGCATCACCATGTCGGCAATCTCGAAACGCTGGAGCAGCAGCGGCAGAAGGCGCAGATTGGCGGTGAGCACATCCACCGACAGGGCCGGATCGATGGAGCCGCCGTTCCTCAGCCCGACGTCGTGGAACGAGACATAGCTGCCGGGAAACACCGAAATGTCGACGGCGCCGTTGACGACGAAATCGAGGCCGGTGACGTTGCGGATCTGTGCTTCGACCGCATGACGCAAAGCGTCGCGGCTCAGCAGCCACGACATGGCGAACAGCCCGATCACGACCGCGCTCAGGAACGCCACGATTGGCATCCCCAGGCGCTTAATTCCTTGGGCTTTCGTCAATGATCTATCCGGGGTTGGCACTTCGTCTGAACGCAGCCGGGGCGTAGCCGCTTCGAGCCCGCCCCGCATCCAAGACGTTCAACTTGATCGCTTTTATTGACGCTTTCAAGGCCGGAGCGCGGTCTATGGGGTCGCATCCACTGCGATTGACGGGGTTTGAGGTTTCCGCCTAATACTGCCCCGCATTGCGGCATCAGCCGGACCTCCGCGCTCTCTTCATCAGGTCGATTTCCCCATGGTCAACAAGGTCTACCCCGACGCCAAAGCGGCTCTCGACGGCATCCTCAAGGACGGCATGATGATCATGTCGGGCGGCTTTGGCCTGTGCGGCATTGCCGAGGACCTGTCGGACGCGCTGCGCGACAGCGGCGTCAAGAATCTCACCGTCGTATCCAACAATGCCGGCGTCGATGGCATCGGCCTGTCACGCCTGCTGGAGACCCGCCAGATCAAGAAGATGATTTCGTCCTATGTGGGCGAGAACAAGCTGTTCGCGCAGCAATATCTGGCCGGCGAACTGGAACTCGAATTCTCGCCGCAGGGTACCCTTGCCGAGCGCATCCGCGCCGGCGGCGCGGGCATTCCGGGCTTCTACACAAAAACGGGCGTCGGCACGCTGATCTCCGAAGGCAAGCCGACGATGGAATTCGACGGCGAGACCTACATGCTGGAGCGTGGCCTGTTCGCGGACATCGCCATCGTCCATGCCTGGAAGGGCGATACCGCTGGCAACCTCGTCTATCGCAAGACCGCGCGCAATTTTAACCCGATGATGGCGACTGCGGCGAAGATCACCATTGCCGAAGTCGAGCATCTGGTGCCGGCCGGCGAGATCGATCCGGATCATATCCATACGCCCGGCATTTTCGTGCAGCGCCTTGTCGAGGTCGGTACCGGCAAGAAGCGCATCGAAAAAGTCACGTCGCGTCAGCGTCCCGCTTAAGTCACGCTCAGCGTCAGCAAGAAATAGCAGGAGAGTCCCATGGCCTGGACCCGCGATCAGATGGCAGCCCGCGCTGCGAAGGAACTGCGTGACGGTTACTACGTCAATCTCGGCATCGGTATCCCGACGCTGGTGTCGAACTACATTCCCGAAGGCGTCGACGTTCAGCTGCAGAGCGAGAACGGCATGCTCGGCATGGGGCCGTTCCCCTATGAGGGCGAAGAGGATCCCGACCTCATCAATGCCGGCAAGCAGACCGTGACCGAACTGCCGACCACCAGCTATTTCTCATCGGCCGATTCGTTCGGCATGGTGCGTGGCGGCCATATCGACCTGTCGATTCTGGGCGCCATGCAGGTGGCCCAGAACGGCGACCTCGCCAACTGGATGATCCCTGGCAAGATGGTGAAGGGCATGGGCGGCGCGATGGATCTCGTCGCCGGCGTCAAGCGCGTTATCGTCGTGATGGAGCATTCGGCCAAGGACGGTGCCAAGCTTCTCAAGAAGTGCGATCTGCCGCTGACCGGTGAGAAGGTCGTCGATATGGTCGTCACCGACCTCGCGGTGTTCACCATCGACAAGCACGGCGATGGCGGCATGGCGCTGATCGAACTGGCCGATGGCGTCACCCTCGACGAGGTCAAGGCGAAGACCGAAGCCGATTTCCGTGTGGCGCTGACGAATACGTAGTTGAGACAGACGCTGTCATGCCAGGCGAAAGCCGGGCATCTGCGCTTGCTTTGTTGCAACGCAGGCGTGGATGGCCGGAACAAGCCCGGCCATGACGGAGTTGATTGGTTCGAATGGTGCCCGGCCCTAGCCGGGCATTCGCATGTTTGAAGGACATCGCATGGCCACCCGTCTCGAAGACCGTACCTTCATGCTGCTGCTGGTTGCGGTCTCCATCGCATTCTGCTGGATTCTGTCATCGTTCTTCGGTGCGATCCTATGGGGCGTGGTGATGGCCATCATGTTCGCCCCGGTGCATCGGTGGCTGCGTGGCAAGATGCCGAAACACCCGAATTCGGCTGCGTTGCTCACGGTCGGCCTCATCGTCCTGATCGTCATCATTCCGCTGACCATGATCGGCGCCTCGCTGGCACAGGAAGCCGCGGTCGTGTTCGGCAAGATGAAGTCCGGCGAATACAATCTCGGCACCTATATGCAGCAGATCTTCGACGCTGCGCCGGCATGGATGAAGGGGCTGCTCGATCGCTTCGGCATCTCCAGCCTCGGCAATCTGCAGGAAAAGCTGTCCAGCGGCCTCATGCAGGGCAGCCAGTACATCGCCTCGCAGGCGCTCAACATCGGCCAGAGCACGTTCGATTTCGTCGTCAATCTCGGCATCATGCTGTATCTGCTGTTCTTCCTGTTGAAGGACGGCGACATGCTGGCGGCACGGTTCAAGGAAGCGGTGCCGCTGCGGCCGACGCTGCGCGATGACCTGCTGGAGAAATTCACCGTGGTGATCCGGGCCACCGTGAAAGGCGGCATCCTGGTGGCGCTGGCACAGGGCGCGCTCGGTGGTCTGATCTTCTGGATTCTCGGCATCAGCGCGGCGCTGCTATGGGCGGTGCTGATGGCATTCCTGTCGCTGCTGCCGGCCGTCGGTGCCGGCCTGGTGTGGCTGCCGGTGGCGCTCTATTTGCTGGCCACCGGGGCGGTGATGAAAGGCGTAATTCTGATCGCCTATGGCATCGTGGTCATTGGTCTCGTCGATAATATTTTGCGCCCCATCCTGGTCGGCAAGGACACCAAGCTGCCGGATTATCTGGTGTTGCTCTCGACCATCGGCGGCATCAATGCGCTGGGGCTAAACGGCTTTGTTGTCGGCCCGGTGATTGCCGCTCTGTTCGTAGCCGGCTGGACGATCTTCGCAAAACTACGGAAGGGCGAAGACCCCGCGCAGGTCAGCGGAGCCTAGTCGAGGCGACGATGAGTGACGAGCACGGCCGGCGGACGCTGGGCCAGGCTTGTCCGCATCATGCCGGTCCCTTCGGGATATCGGCGAAGCGCGTCAGCCAGATCACCGGGCCGATGCTTGCGGCGACGATCAGCAGCGCGGCGAGGGCACCTTCCTCGAAACTGCCGCGGCTCGCATATTGATAGATGGATGTCGCCAGCGTTTCGACATTGAGCGGACGCAGCAGCAGCGTCGCCGGCAATTCCTTCAGGCAATCGACGAATACGACGATGACCGCCCCCAGGAGCGCGGGCTGCAGCAAGGGCAGGTGGATCTTGCGCAGGCCGGTCATCGCGGGCGCACCGGCAGCGCGGACGCTGTCGTCGTAATCGCGCGGGATGCGCTCATAGCCAGCCTTGATGAAGCCGGTGGGCACCGCGAGGAAGCGGATCACATAGGCGATGACCGCGGCGGCACCGGAGCCGATCATGACGAGACCGGGCAACGGAGCGCCGAGCCACTGCGCGAGGGTGTTGAGGCCGTTGTCGATGAACAGAACAGGCGTCAGCAGGCCGAGCGCCAGCACGAGGCCGGGCAGGGCGTAGCCGATCTGTGCGATCGCAAAAGACAGGTCGGTGACGCGCGACGCGCGCCAGCGTTGGGCGACGACGACGACGAGCCCCAGCAGCAGCGCGATAGCGGTGGCGGTGGCAGCCAGCGCGACTGTGTGGCCGGCATCGCGCCAGACCGTGGTGTCACTCGCCAGCAGGCCGCGGCGGATGCTCTGATGCAACAGATAGAGCAACGGCACGGCAAAGCCGAGCAGCGTCGGCAACAGACAGGCAACGAAGGCCAACCAGCCGCGCCAACCGCGCAGGCGGGTGTGCAGCGCCAGCCGCGGGTTCTCTGCCGAGAATTCAAAGCTGCTTTCGCGGCGACCGAAGCGCTCGATGGCGATCAAGATCGAGACGATAGCCATCATCAAGAGCGAGAGTTGCGCCGCACCGGCGAGGCTGCCGCGGTTGAGCCAGGTGGTGAAAACCGAGACGGTAAGCGTGCGCACGCCGAGATACTCGCTGGCGCCGATATCGTTCAGCGTTTCAAGCGAGACAAGTGCGAGGCCCACCGCCAGCGCCGGACGCGCCATCGGCAACGAGATCCGGCGAAAGGTGGTCCAGCGGCCGGCGCCGAGCACTTTAGCTGCCTCGGCGACATCGGCGCTGCGATGCTGAAACATGGCGCGCGCGGAGAGGTAGACATAAGGATACAGCACGAGGCCGATGACGAAGATCGCCCCCGGCATGGAGCGCAGTGCTGGCAGCATCGCCATCGCATCCGAGGACGACATCGTGACCATCAGCGCGCGGTGAACGAGGCCGAGCGGCTCGAACAGATCGACATAGACATAGGCGGCAAGATAGGTCGGAATCGCCAGCGGCAGCGGCAACAGCCAGATCAGCAGCGCGCGACCCGGAAAATCAAAGGCGGAGATCAGCCATGCGGTGCCAGCGCCGATCACGAGCGCGACGATACCGACACCGATCAGGAGGAAGGCCGTGTCGCGCAATGCCTGCGGCAGCACATAGCTGAGAAGATGCTGCCAGAGTTCGGGCTCGGGCTTCAGCGCGAGAATGGCGATACCGATCACCGGCGCCGCGACGAGCAGCGCGGTGGCGGCGGCGATGACGATTACGATGAGTTCGATGCGGGAAAGCTTCACGTGGCGTGTCCACCCTCGCCACTGAAGACCAGGGGCGAGGTCTCGGCGATGCCGGGCATCGGCTCAGTTATCGAAGCCCACTTTGTCGACCAACGTCGATGCCGCCTTACGGTTGGCGGCGATCTTGGCGATCGGCATCGGATCGGCATTCAGCTTGCCGTAGCCGGCGATGGTCGGGTTGACGGCAATACCGGTGCGGACCGGATATTCGTAATTGGTGTCGGCATAGATCGTCTGCGCCTGCTCGCCGGCCAGCCAATCGATCAGCTTGACTGCATTGGCCTTGTTCGGCGCGTGCTTGGCCAGCAGCACGCCGGACAGGTTCACATGGGTGCCGCCGCCGGCAAAGGTCGGCAGGATCACCTTGGTGGCTTCGGCCCAGGGCTTCTTGTCGGGATCGCCGTTCATCATCAGCGCCCAGTAATAGGTGTTGCCGATGCCGATGTCGCATTTGCCCGCCGCCACATCGCGCGCCTGCTCGCGGTCGCCGCCCGACGGCTTCTGCGCCAGATTGGCCTTGACGCCGCGCAGCCATTCCTCGGCCTTGGCTTCGCCGTGCTTGGTGATGTAGGCGGCGAACAGGCCGTTGTTATAGATGTGCTGACCGGAGCGGATGCAGATCTTGCCCTTCCATTTCGGATCGGCGAGCTCTTCATAGGTGATGGCGTCCTGCTTGACGCGCTCCTTCGAGGCATAAATCACGCGGGCGCGCATCGAGATTCCGGCCCAGTGACCGTCGGGATCGCGATACTGCGCGGGGACGTTTTTCTCGATCACCTCGGACTTGATCGGCTGCGTAACTCCGGCCTGCACGGCGTCATCGATACGGCCGAGGTCGACGGTGAGCAGCACGTCGGCCGGACTGTTGGCGCCTTCGGTCTTGATGCGCTGCTCGAGGCCGGACGAGGCCGAGATCACATTGACAGTGATGCCGGTGTCTTTGCTGAACGCATCGAACAGCGGCTGGACCAGTTTCGTCTCGCGATAGGTATAGACATTGACCTGCTCGGAAGCCTGCGATGCGCAGGTGCCGAATGCGGTGGCGGCCACGACCGCGGCAAGCGCGGCGGTACGAGATGTGATCATGAGGGGACTCCGGCAGGCGCAGCGAGCGATGTCGGTGTCATTAGCGTACCGCAGGTGAGAAAAGCAGCGACGCAATGTCGCGATTAGAGGCATTCCAGACCGCAGGAGCGGCAACCGCGGATCTGACATGCGATGCCGTCCAGCTGTTTGCAGCGACGGTGGGTCGATGACGCCCATATGCAGCCGGGCCGGCGATGAGCTGCCTTGTGATGCAGCCGGCTGGCCACTGGTGGCATAATAGCGCGCTCAGGCATCAATGTAGTAGACCCTTCTGCGGTGGTAACACTATGCGCGAAGTATAGTTAGATGAAAATCGGGGGCTCCAATTTGGAATAATTTAAATCGCACCTGCTAGTTCTGGCCGTCGAAAAGTAGTTCTTTCCCGAAGCCAGCAGGCGCGTGTGATGTTTGCAAACAGCCGTCTATCGTCCAGGCGTCGTTTCTCTGTGGAAACGGCCGCCTTCGCGGTCGCATTCACTCTCTGTATGACGGTGCCGTCGCTAGCTTCACCTGTCACCGTTCTGCGGGTCGGCGGCACCGGGGCGGCCGTGGGCATGATGAAGGCGCTCGGTGATGCGTTCAGCGCAGCCAATCCTGACGTTCGCCTGGAGGTCGTGCCGAGCCTTGGGAGCTCGGGCGGCATCGCGGCGGTGCGGGACGGCGCGCTGGACTTCGCCATCTCGTCGCGCCCGCTGAAGCCTGACGAGCGGGCGGCATCATTGCGGGCTATGCATGTTGCGACGTCACCGTTCGGTATCGCCAGTTCTGATTTGGATCCCGGCGACATCAAGAGCGCCGACTTGGCGCGCTTCTATGCCGGCGCAGCGTCGAAGTGGCCGGGTGGTGCGCCGGTTCGTGTCATTTTGAGGCCGCGCAGCGAGAACGACTCGACGCTGCTTGGTGAAACGTTTCCCGGCATGGCCGCGGCCATCGAGACCGTGCGTCGGCGTCCCGAAATCGCCGTTGCCGCGACCGACCAGGAAAACGTCAGGATGGGCGAGCGTATCGACGGCTCGCTGATCGCGGTTAGCTTGACCCAGATACAGGTGGAAAAACCATGGCTGAAGTTCGCCTCGATCGACGGCATTCGGCCGTCGATCGAGGGGCTGGCAGACGGCAGCTACCCCTACGGCAAGGAATTCCATCTCGTGACGCCGACGCGCGACAATGCCGCGCTCTCGCGTTTCGTCGCTTTCCTGCAAGGGCCTGCGGGCCAAGCGATGCTGCGGCTGACCGGCAGTCTTCCGGCAAGCCATGAGTGACCAGGCCCAAATAGGGAAGCAAATCCGGTCGCTGCGTAGCACGGTCAATGCGGTAGCGCTGGTGCTCGCCTGCGTGATCGGCATGAGCGTGCCGGTGGGCTACGGCATTATCGGCTACAGCTCCGAAAGTTCGCGCGCCGCGTTTCGATCCCAACTGGGCGCCAACCGGCTGTCGCGGTTCATCTACGAGAATCCGGTGATGTGGCAGTACCAGACGGTGCGCCTTGCTGAAGTCGTCGAGCTGCCGGAAGCGCCGTTGAAAGGCGCGCGCGAGTGGATTTTTGACCATACCGGGAAACAGATTGTCGCGACCGGCGACCGGGCGGCGCGGTTCGAGCTCCGACGATCATCGCCGTTGACGGTCGGCGGATCGACCGTCGGTCGGTTTGAATTCTCGGCCCCCATCGACGCACTGCTTGAGCAGGTTGGGGCGGTCGCGCTGCTATCGTTCCTGCTGGGACTCGGCGGTTATTTTGCCGTTCGCGTGCTGCCGCTGCGCGCCCTCGACCGCGCGCTGGACGAGCTCGAGAAGGCCAATGCTATGATTGTGCGTAAGAACGACGACCTTGTCGATCGCACCCGCGCGCTGCATCAGCGCAAGGTTGCCTTGCACGATGCGGAAGCGGCACTTGCAAAGCGCTCCGAACAGCTCCTTGAGGCCCAGCGCATGGGCAAGATCGGAGACTGGAGCTTCCGGCTCGGCGACGAAGTGATCATCGTCCGACCTACGCCAGTGTGATGGCAGGCTATGTCGGGGAAGATGGGCGGCGGGTGCTGGATGCCCAGGCGGCGGTGTTGCGCACCGGGGAGGTCAAGAGCGTCGATATCAAGTACATGCGGGGCGACGGATTGATTTGCGACCTTGTCGTCACCAACAAGGCAACCACCAATGCCAAGGGCAAGGTGATCGGCTTCCATGGCACGATCCAGGATATTTCCGAACGCAAGCGCGCGGAAGAACAGCTTGAGAAGCTGGCCTATCACGACCCTCTGACCGGGCTGGCCAACCGCGCACTGTTCCATCGCGAATTGAACGACGTCCTGGCGCAGAAGCGGAAGAAGACTGACGCCGCGTTGCTGCTGCTGGACCTCGATCGCTTCAAGGAAGTCAACGACTCGCTGGGTCACGGGGCGGGTGACGAACTGCTAGGGCGCGTTGCGCATCGGATTTCACGGGCGCTCGGCAATCGGCATTTCCTCAGCCGTCTTGGCGGCGACGAGTTCGCCATGATCCTGAAGGATCATGCCAGCGTCGCCGAGGTCGAGTCGCTGGCCGCGCAGGTGGTCGCGGCGATCGCCGATCCGATCTCGCTCAGCAGCGGCGAGGTGACGGTCGGCGCCAGCATCGGCATCGCGCTGATTCCAAAGGACGGCACCGAAGCGAGCGACCTGCTGCGGCACGCCGATCTCGCTCTGTACCAAGCCAAGGAGCAGGGGCGCGGCCGCGCGGTGTTCTTCGAATCCACCATGAGCACCGTGGTTCAGCACAAGATCGCCCTTGCGCGCGATCTGCGTCAGGCGGTGCAGCAAAATTCTGGCCTTGAGGTACACTATCAGCCGCAGGCCGATCTCGCCCTGGGCACGGTTGCCGGTTTCGAGGCGCTGTTGCGCTGGAACCATCCGGTGCGTGGCAATGTGCCGCCCGGTGAGTTCATCCCGATCGCGGAGAGTTCGCAGTTGATCTGCGACCTTGGCCTATGGATCCTGCGCGAATCCGCGCAGCAGGCGAAGCGCTGGCTCGATGCCGGCGAGCCCCGGGAGGTGGCCGTCAACGTCTCGGCAGCGCAGATCTGGCATTCGGATTTCATCGGCGACGTGATGCGCGTTCTTGACGAAACCGAGCTGCCGCCGCATCTGCTGTGTCTCGAGCTGACGGAAAGCCTGATGGCCGACCATGCCGTCGGGCGGGTTCGCAAGGTGCTCACGGAATTGAAGCAGCTCGGCGTGACGCTGGCGCTCGACGATTTCGGCACGGACTATTCGTCGCTCGGCTACCTCACCCAGCTGCCGTTCGACAAGCTCAAGATCGACCGGATTTTCGTGGACGGCATTGCCGACACGGCAAGGGCGCGCAAGCTGCTGGAAGGCATCATTGCGCTGGGGCGCGGCCTTGGCATGACGATTGTGGCGGAGGGCGCCGAGAAACCTGCCGAGGTGGAGATCCTGCGCGCATTACGTTGCGACCAGGTGCAGGGCTTCGTCTATGCGCGACCGATGGTGGCAAGCGACGCGATCGCATTCGCGCGTGCCCAGGATCGAATTGCCGCCGTCGCGGCGTCGCCGGTGATCCAGGCGAAAGCAGCTGTCGCCTGAGCCGGCACTGGCTCAGGTATTCGCCGTCGCCTTGGAGAACACCACCTCGATCAGCGTTCCCGAACTCGGCGCACTCTTGATCTGGAAGCGGGCGCGATTGGCCTCGACCAGCGCCCGTGTCAGCGACAGGCTGACGCCCGCGCTCTCCGACGCCTGGTCGGCCGGCGCATGATTGCTGAACGGCTCCATGGCGGCGGCGAGTTCAGTGTAATTAAGTCCGTGCCCGGTATCGCGCACCCTTAGCACCACTTCGCCGATGTCCGACAAGGCCGTCGAGACGATCACCTGTCCGCCGGCATTGGCGAGATGGATCGAGTTGCCGATCAGATTGAGCGTGATCTGCCTGAGTGCGCGGGCATCGGCGACGATGGTCGGTAGCAGATGTGCCAGCGAGGTGCGGATGATGATGCGGCTGCGATTGGCCTGCGGCTGCATGACCGCAACGCATTGCTCCACCATCTCGTTGAGATTCTGGGTCGAGAATGCGAGGTCGATCTTGCCGGTCTCGATGCGGGAGAGATCGAGCAGGTCGTTGACGATGGCGATGACGCGCTCGCCGGAGGTGCGGATGTCGCGCAGATACTCCCCGTAGCGTTCGTTGCCGAGCGGGCCGAAACGCTGATCGATCATCACATCGGCAAAGCCGATGATGGCATTCAGCGGCGTGCGGACCTCGTGGCTGATGCGCGCCAGCACGTCGGCCTTGGCCGTTGCCGAGCGATCGGCCTGGCGGCGGGCGCCGAGCAGTTCGGTCTCGGTCTTCTTGATCTGGGTGAGATCGCGAAACACGGCGAAGAAATTCGGCCCGGCGGCGCGGGTGCGGCCGATGATGATCGACAGCGGCACCAGCCCGCCGGCGCGCACCTGTCCGAGTGCCTCGCGGCCGGGATCGAGCAGGCTGGCGGTGCCGGCATCCTGCATGCTCGTGAGATAGTCGGCGACGTTGCGGCGGCTCTCATGGGCGAACAGATCGACCACGTTGCGCTGGGTCAGCATCTCGCCGTCGTAGCCGAACAGGGCCTCGGCGCTGCGATTGCAGGAATTGATGTTGCCTTCGGCATCGAACATCACGACGCCTTCCGCCATGGTGTCGAGGATGGCAGCGAGATCTTCGGCGTCGATATGGCCAGCCGCGAGCGGCTGTTCGACCACTGGGGCGGGCGTGACGGCGGGTGCTGCCGTAACAGTCTGCGCCGCCGCGAAGATCAGCGCATGCGCGGGCTCGTCGTTCCAGCTGATCGCATGCAGTCGCGCAGTGGCCGGCGCGTGCAGGGCATGGTCACCGGTTTTGCCGTTGGC
>JAPLPC010000375.1 GCA_026400425.1 Hyphomicrobiales bacterium
CCATTTCATCGCCGAACCCGCTAAGTCGCGCGTTTATGCGTTCCTGTCTGCCTATCTGGTCGGCGGCCTCGAAGGGCACTTCTATCCCAATCTCTACAGCCCGGACGGCGTCGATATCGACGCCACCGTGAAGTCGGCGGTCGCCAATCGCGACCTGGTGCGCGGCATCAAGGCCCATGCGGAGATCGGTGGCTTCGCGCGCTGGGGCATTCGCGTCATCGAGATGGCCGCGGAAATCGGCAAGCGTGCCGAACTGCCGGTCTATGTGCATTTCGGCCAGCTCTGGGGCCTGCCTGAGTCCGGCACCAATGGCGAGGATGTCGATACGATCCTGGAGCGCGTCATTCCGCTGCTGAAGGAAGGCGACGTGCTGGCGCATCCGTTCACGCGGCATCCCGGCGGCTTCGTCAATCGCGAAGGCGAGGTGCATCCGGTGATTCAGGCCGCGATCGATCGCGGCCTCAAGATCGACGTCGGTCACGGCAGCCACTTCTCCTATCGGCTGGCGAAGAAAGCGATCGCCGCCGGCATCGTGCCGAACACGCTCGGCGCCGACATTCACGGCTATAACACCGATGTTCCCGCGCCGTCCGGCACGCCCGACGAGCACGAAGACGACGAGAATCATCCGTTCAAGGGCCAGGCGAAATTCAGTCTCGTGCAAGCCATGAGCTCGATGATGGCGCTCGGGCTGACGCTGGAGCAGGTGGTGCCGATGGTGACATCCAATCCGGCCAAGATGATCGGCCTGTCCGACCAGATCGGTTCGATGAAGGTCGGCATGGCTGCCGACGTGTCGGTGCTGACGCAGATGCCGGGCCAATTCATCCTGCGCGACAATGAGGACACCAGGACCGTGTCCGACGGGTTGCTGCAGCCGGCCTTCTGCCTGCGCGCCGGCACCCGCTTCGATGCCGTCGCCCCGATCCTGCCTGCAGCCGTCGCAGCCTGAGCCATGCGTAACGAGCGAGACATCGCGCCCGCCAGTCCTGCCTCACGGCAGGGAGTGGGCGCGCGCGTGCCGCGTAAGGAAGATGACCGCCTGATGCGCGGCCGGGGTCAGTTCGTCGGCGATATCCGATTGGCCGGCCTTCAGGACGTCGCCTTCGTGCGCAGTCCGCTCGCCCATGCTCGCATCAAAGGCATCCATGTGCCCGAGCGCTATCGTGACGTCGTGTTCACCGCCGACGATCTCGTCGGCATCGCGCCGATCCGCGCGGTGACCTCGCTCGCCGGTTTCAAAGTGTCCGATCAGCCGATCCTCGCCACCGGCAAGGTGCGTCAGGTTGGCGAATTGATCGCGATGTGCGTCGCGCCCAGCCGCGCCGAAGCGGAAGACATCGCAGCCGCCGTCACCCTCGATCTCGAGGAACTGCCCGCAGTCTACGACATGCGCAAGGCGATGGAGCCAGGCGCACCGCTGGTGCACGAGCATTGGGGCGACAATGTCTTTCTCGAAAGCTTCTTCGAGACCGACATCGAATCGGCGTTCGACGCACCGATCAAGGTGACGCGCGAAATCTCGACCGCGCGGCAATGCATGTCGCCGCTCGAAGGCCGGGGTGTCGTCGCCAGTTTCGATCATCGGCTCGATCAACTCACACTATATTCGGGCAGCCAGATGCCGCATATCGTGCGCAACGGCCTGTCCGACTGCCTTGGGATGGATCAAGGGCAAATCAGGATCGTGTCGCCCGATGTCGGCGGCGGTTTCGGGCATAAGGGCATCCTGCTGCCGGAAGAAGTCTGCCTGTCGTGGCTGACCATGCAACGCGGCTTCCCGGTGCGCTGGATCGAAGATCGCCGCGAGCACCTCACCGCCGCAGCAAACTGCCGCGAACATTTTTACAAGATCACCGTTTATGCCGATCGTGACGGCACGCTGCGCGGCATCGATTGCGAGGCGCTGGTCGATTCCGGCGCTTACTCGTCCTATCCGTTCTCCGCGTGTCTCGAAGCCGCGCAGGTGGTCAGCATTCTGCCCGGCCCCTACAAGATGCCGGCCTATCGCTGCCGCACCTTCTCGGTGGCAACCAACAAATGCCCGATCCTGCCCTATCGCGGCGTGGCGCGCACCGGCGTCTGTTTTGCACTCGAACTGATGCTCGATCTGGTCGCGGTGGAAGCCGGCATCGAGCCCGGGGACGTCCGGCTGCGCAATCTGCCGGGCCCCGAGCAGATGCCGTTCGACAACATCACCAAGAAGCATTTCGACAGCGGCGACTATCCCGAAGCGATGCGCCGCGCGTTGAAGCGGATCGATATCGACAGCATCCGCGCACGTCAGCGAAAAGGCGAGGATGACGGCCGCCTGATCGGCGTCGGCCTGTCGATCTATTGCGAACAGGCCGCGCACGGCACCTCGGTCTATTCCGGCTGGGGCATTCCCATGGTCCCCGGCCACGAGCAGGCAACTGCGCGCCTGACACCCGATGGCGGCCTCGAACTGCGCATCGGCGTGCATTCGCACGGCCAGGGCATGGAAACCACCATGGCCCAGGTCGCCAATGAATTGCTCGGCGTCGATGTCGGCAAGATACGCGTCGTGCATGGCGACACCGCGATGACGCCCTACTCCACCGGCACCTGGGGATCGCGGTCGATGGTGATGGCCGGCGGCGCTGTGGCGACTGCGTGCCAGGAGCTTGCCGAGCGCGCCAAGAAGATCGGCGCCAAGCTGCTGCAGGTCGATGAAGCCAGCGTCATGCTGGTGGACGGAGAAATCCGCGGGCCGAATGGCAGCGTCACGCTGAAGGAGATTGCCCACACCTGGTATCGCCGCCCGCAGGATCTGCCGGGCGATGTCGATCCCTCGGGTCTGGAAACGACCTCCGGCTACAAGCCGAAGCGCGACACCGGTACCTTCAGTTATGCCGCGCATGCCGTCACCCTGGCGATCGATCCCGACCTCGGCGACGTCGAGATCCTCGATTACGTCATCGTCGAAGACGGCGGCACGCTGGTCAATCCGATGATCGTCGATGGCCAGATCTATGGCGGCCTCGCCCAGGGCATCGGCACCGCGCTCTATGAGGAAATGCCGTTCGACCACGCCGGCCAGCCGCTCAACACGACGCTCGCCGATTATCTGCTGCCTGGCCCCACCGAAGTGCCCGAGCCGTGGCTCGATCACATGGAAACGCCATCGCCCTACACCAAGTTCGGCGTCAAGGGCATCGGCGAAGGTGGCGCCATCGCGCCGCCGGCTGCGATCGGCAACGCCATCAACGATGCGCTGCGCGGCCTCGGCGCCGAGATGCTGCATTCGCCGATGACACCTAAGCGGATCGTCACCGCCATCCTCGCAGCGCGCGATGTGGAAAGGCCGGCAGCATGAAACCGGCTCCGTTCAACTATGAGCGTCCGCGCGATATCGCATCGGCTCTGTCGGTCATGACCGGCGCCGAGGGCACGGTGAAGATCATCGCCGGCGGCCAGTCGCTGGGGCCGATGCTCAATCTGCGTCTGGTCGCGCCCGATACGATCCTCGACATCACCGCCATCGCCGAACTCAAGCGCGCCGATGTTGCCAACGGCGAACTCACGCTCGGCGCCTGCGTGACCCATGCCGATATCGAGGACGGCCGCGTGCCCGACGTCACCGGTGGCGCCATGCAGCGCGTCGCAGCGGACATCGCCTATCGCGCCGTGCGCAACCGGGGCACCATCGGCGGCTCGCTCAGCCATGCCGATCCGTCCGCCGACTGGGTGTCGTCGCTGACGGCGCTCGGGGCATCGCTGTCGCTGCGCAGCGTCCGCGGCATCCGCCGCGTAGCCATGAAGGACTTCATCCTCGGCGCGCTGGAAAGCGTGATCGCGCCCGATGAATTGCTGGAAGCCGTGCATGTGCCTGCGAGGGCGGCATCTGCCCGCTGGGGGTACGTCAAGAGCTGCCGCAAGACCGGTGAGTTCGCCCATGCCATCGGCGCAGTCCTGATCGATCCAGAGGCCGGAAAGGCACGCATCGTCATCGGTGCCGTGGAAGCAGCGCCCATCGTCATCGACGACACCGACGCATTGTTCGGCGGCACGATCGACGGCGCCTTCGCATCGCGTTTCGATGCCCGCGTGGCCGATCGGCTGCTGTCCGATGCCGGCATAGCCGATGCCACCGACCGGCACATCCATGTCGCGGTGCTCCGCAAAGCTGTCGCGGAGGCCGCATGAACACCATCGAACTGACCGTCAACAAACGTAGCGTCCAGCACGCCATCGAGCCGCGCACCAGCCTCGCCGACATGATGCGCGATACGCTGGATCTCACCGGCACCCATCTCGGCTGCGAGCACGGCGTCTGCGGCGCCTGCACCATTCTGGTCGATGGCGTGCCGACACGGTCCTGCATCACATTCGCCACCGCATGCGACGGTGCCGACGTCACCACCATCGAAGGCCTCGACGACGACGACATCGCCACCGAGCTTCGCGCCGCCTTCACGCGCGAACATGCCCTGCAATGCGGCTATTGCACGCCGGGCATGCTGGTCTCCGCGCGTGATCTCGTGATGCGTCTCCCGACAGCGGACGAACAGGCGATCCGCATCGGCATGAGCGGCAATCTGTGCCGGTGCACCGGCTATGTCGGCATCGTGCGCGCCGTGACATCGGTGATCGAAGCGCGCCGCGCGCGCGCCATCGCGGCACGGCCCGATGCCGGGCGCACGGTGCTCGGTCCAGCCGGCTCGGGCCACGCGGCCTGTACGGCGTCGCAGAAGCTCGCGCCGGTGAAACCGATCGCTGTCGACGTTCCGGGCGCCGCCACGCCGCTCACCATTCCCGACTTCACGCCATCCACCGTGATGGAGCAGCAGTTCAGCGTCGCGCATCCACCGGCAAAGGTGTATGCGTTGTTCGACGACATCGCCGCCGTCGCATCGTGCCTGCCCGGTGCAACGTTGACCGGCACGCCGCGCCCCGAGCGCGTCGATGGCGCCATCAAGGTCAAGATCGGACCGATCTCGGCGAACTTCACCGGCGCCGCCCGCGTCGAGCGGGATGAAGCCCGTCTCGCCGGCCGCATCATCGGCATCGGCAATGATCAGCGCAGCCGCTCCACCACCCAGGGCGAAATCCGCTATCGGCTGCTGCCGGAAAACGAAGGCGCATCGACGCGGGTCGAGCTTGCTATCGGCTACAGCCTGACTGGCATGCTGGCGCAGGTCGGCCGCAGCGGCCTGGTGCGTGATTTGGCAGCGCGGCTCGTATCGGAATTCGCGGGCAATCTCGATCGGCGTCTGTCCGGCGACACAACATCTGCGACATCGCGCGCGGCGGATCTGAACGGAATTTCGCTGGTCTTCGGGCTTCTGCGCGACCGTGCGGCACGAATGCTGCAACGGCTCAGCGGACGCGGAGACGCGACATGAGGGATCGGCGCTCACGCATCACGCGCGGCGACGAGGTTTGGACGGCGCAAGTTTCATCACCGTTTCACTGGAGGATTACATGATACGAACGTTCAAGACAGCCACCGCGACCGCATTCGCGATCGCCATGCTGGGCAGCACGGCTTTTGCGCAAACCATCAAGATCGGCGTCAACGAGCCCCTGACCGGCGCATTCGCCGCTTCAGGCACCTATGTCGTCAACGGTGCCAAGATCGCAGCCGATGAGATCAACGCCAAAGGCGGCTTGCTCGGCAAGAAGATCGAACTCATCATCGAAGACAACAAGAGCAACCCGACGGAGGCTGCGGCCGTCGCCGAGAAGCTGATCACCCGCGACAAGACGCCGGTGATGCTCGGCGCCTGGGGCTCCAGCCTCACGCTGGCCGTGATGCCGAAGCTGATGGAATACGAGACCGCCATGGTGGTCGAAACCTCATCGGCTTCGAAGATCACCACCTCGGGCAATCCCTACGTGTTCCGCATCTCGCCGCCGTCTTTCGTCGAGGCAGCCGCATTCAAGGGCATCGTCGATAAGCTCGCACTAAAGAAAGTGGACTTCCTCGTCATCAACAATGACTGGGGCCGCGGCACCGCCGAGGACTTCAGCAAGATGATGAAGGAGAAGGGCATCACTATCGGTCTGACCGAGACCATGGACCAGTCGGCGCAGGACATGAGCGCGCAGCTTGCCAAGATCAAGGCGACCGACTCCGAAACCGTGATCATCACCGCAGCCGTCGATCAGCTCACACTGATCTTCAAGCAGGCTGCAGCGCTCGGTCTGAAGAAGCGCATCATCACCACCGGCGGCTCGCAGAATCCTGACCAGATCATCGCTCAGGCCGGCGCTGCCGCGAACAACACCATGCATCTGACCACGTTCCTGCCGTGGATGCCGGAAAAGACGCCGAACCCGGAAGCCACCAGCTATTTCATCAGTGAGTGGAAAAAGCGCGGCTACGATTTCGCCGGCTGCACCGAAAGCTTCCGCGGCTATGACGGCATCCGCACCATCGCCGCAGCCATCGAGAAGGCCGGCAAGGCCGAGCCGGCCGCGATCAAGGACGCGCTCTGGCAGATCAATGTCAAAGGCCTGAACGGCGACATCGTGTTCAAGAAATCGGGTCCTGCCGGCTCCGAGAGCGGCCAGAGCTTTCCGAACGTCTATCTGGTCGAGATCGCCGACGGCAAGATCGCGATGAAGGATCTGTGACCTTCTCCCTCTCCGCGCCCTTGCGGGGAGAGGGTCGGGGTGAGGGGACTCTCCGCGAGCTCGGAGCGCC
>JAPLPC010000170.1 GCA_026400425.1 Hyphomicrobiales bacterium
CGAACCAGGCGCCGGCGTCGTCCAGAATGGTCGCGCGGTGGTTCGACGGATGCGGGGTGACGCCATCGGGCATCATGACTTCGCACATCACCAGCGCGCCGTTGACGCGGGCTGCGTCCGGGAACACCGCGACGGGCTTCAGCACGCAGTCCGACGAACGGCCTTCGGCCTGCTCGGTGGACGAGCCATCGAAGCCCCACAGCGGCAGCTGCTCGAGCGTCGGGAAGGCGTCGAAATCCTTGAGCTGGGTCTTGCCGCGCAGGCTCTGGGTGGGGGTGTAGCCATCGAGCCAGATATACTCGAGCTTATACTTGGTCATTCAGGTCTCTCACGAGTTAGCGAAAGGAGTGAACCCCGGCAGGAGTAAACTCTGGACATTGCCGGGATCGGATGTTCCATCCCCGGCGGCACTGCTTCATAAGCACGTAGTATGCCAACTTGTCGCGGTGCAGCGGTTTTACGCAAGAAAGATGTCGTCAGTTGCGGACCTTCCGAAGCAGGCATTTTCAGAGACTCACGACCGGCGAATCGAGTGAGAATTTCCGGCAAAATCAGCGGATTAGGCCCGATCACAAAAATCACCTGATGCCCATTTGCGAAGCAGGGTGATTTCTTGGGGAACTTTCTGCCTCGCAGACGCTCAATAAGCGGGTGCTTCGCTGGTCGGCCGCATAAAACAACTGCGCGCGCGGAACGCACGGGCTTGTCGTGCGCATATTATCGGCAACTGCCTGCTTTTTTAAAGGCATTTGGCACAAAGCGCGAGCGGGGCTGTTACTCTCTGAGAAGCTGACGGCCAAATTTAAAACCGCACGTCAGGCAGGCCGACCGCAACCATTCACCAATTTCCCGTCGGCGGCCGCGCGGCGCTTGAACGGCGTGCTGGCGAGCTCAAAGTGCCAGATTTTCCGGCCGTCGATTTTGGATCCGGCTGGTATCATGACGACGCCATCGAGCAAGCCAAGAAGACTGAACATTGAGCATGCCGGGCGATGTCGGCGATCAGGGTCGAAACAGTGATGTTTCGGCCCTTTTTCATAAGCGATCACGTCCCGAAGATCGACCAGCCCAGGCGTCGCGTGAGTTCTTCCAGCGCGATCCGGCCGAGATGCGAATTGCCGTGATGATCGAGACCAGGCGCCCAGACGGCGATCGAGGCCTTGCCGGGCGCGACTGCGATGATGCCACCGCCGACGCCGCTTTTGCCGGGCAGGCCGACACGATAGGCGAATTCGCCGGAGCCGTCGTAGTGGCCGCACATCAGCATCAGCGCGTTGATCCGCCGGGCGCGCTCGGTCGAGACGACCGAGAGGCCGGTGCTCGGGTTACGCCCTGAATAAGCGAGAAACCTGGTCGCCATCGCCAGTTGCCGGCATGACATCGCGATCGCGCAATGATGGAAATAGACGCCCAGCGTGAAATCCACGGGATTGCTGATGACCCCGAACGACTTCATGTAATTGGCCAGCGCCGTGTTGCGGAAACCGGTGCGTTTCTCCGACGCAGCGACGGTTTCGTCGATCACGATGCTGCTGTCGCCGGACAGAAACTGCAGGAAGCGCAGGATTTCGCCGATCGCCTCGCGCGGCTGATGGCCGGACAGGATCACGTCGGTGACGGCGATGGCGCCGGCATTGATGAACGGGTTGCGCGGCACGCCGCGTTCGCGCTCCAACTGGACGATGGAGTTGAACGGATTGCCCGACGGCTCGCGTCCGACATGCTTCCACAACCGATCGCCGACCATGCCGAGCGCCAGCGTCAGCGTGAACACCTTCGAGATGCTCTGGATCGAAAACGGCACATCGGCATCGCCGCCAGCGGCGACATGACCGTCGGCATCCACCACGACCAGCGCAAACTGGTTCGGATCGACATTGGCGAGCTCGGGGATATAGCTCGCGACTTCGCCGCGGTCGGGCCGCTGCGCCATCTCCGCGGCAATCTCGGTGACGACGGACTGGAGGTCTGGCGCAGCGTTGTTCATCGCAGTGGACTAGCGGATTGCGTCTCAGACCGGAATACGCAGGATCGCGATCGCCAGCACCGCCTGGGCGACGAAGCCGACCAGGAAGGTGACGGTCCGGAGTACGGGCAGGCCGAGCGTGTAGACGACCAGATGCGCGATCCGCGACCAGAAATACACCATGCAGGCCATCACGGTGGCCGGGGTCGAGACGTCGGCGAGACTGAGGATGATGACCAGCGGCGCGAAGATGATCAGGTTTTCGACCGCATTGTCATGAGCGAACATCATGCGATTGGCCCATTCGGCCTGCGGCTTGTCGGTCCGCGACGGATTGGCCATGGCGCCACCGACGCCGCGAACCATGATGCGGTTGAGAATATAGGGCAGCCACATCACGCCGGTGAGAATCACCGTCAGCGTCAGCCAGAACAACTCGCGCGTCATCGACGTATCCTTATGCTCGAAATTCCCGCGGAAAAGCGGGGACAATGGTCATGGAAATCGGCAGTGGCACCGTCGAGTGCCCCTCATGGCGAAGCATAGACGGTTGGTATGACGACGCCAAGGGAAGCACAGGCGTGCCGGCGCTCCGTTTACCTCTTCCCGGCTTGTAGAGGTGAGGAAAGCGTAGTGAGGTTTTTACGCCTTCACCCGCACGTAGCTGCCCGGTGCATCCTCGATGGCGGGATAGGCCTCGGTGCCGACCTGGCGTGCCGGCACTTCTTCGCCGTCGACGCTGCCGATCCATTCGCGCCAGTTCGGCCACCATGAACCCGCATGCTCCGTCGCCGATTTCATCCAGTCCGCGACCGTGGCGGCGTGATTGCCGTCATTGGTCCAGTATTGGTACTTGCCCGCCGCCGGCGGATTGACCACGCCGGCGATGTGGCCCGACCCGGACAGCACATATTTGACGGGTCCGCCAAAAAACTGCGAGCCGTACAGCACCGACTCCGCCGGGGCGATATGATCCTCGCGGGTGGCGAGATTATAGACCGGCACCTTCACCTTGGAGAGATCGAGCCTCGTATTGTCGAGCACCATGTTGCCGGTGGAGAGCTTGTTCTCGAGATAGCAATTGCGCAGGTAGAACGAGTGATTGGCGGCCGGCATGCGCGTCGCATCTGAGTTCCAATGCAGCAAGTCGAACGGCTTGGGCAGATTGCCCTTCAGATAGTTGTTCACAACGTACGACCAGATCAGGTCGTTGGAGCGCAGCATGTTGAAGGCCATCGCCATCTTGCTGCCTTCGAGCACTCCAGCGGCCTGCATGTCCTTTTCCAGCGCAGAAATCTGGTCCTCATCGACGAACACCATGAGATCGCCGGCGTGCGTGAAGTCGATCTGTGCCGCCATGAATGTCGCGGATGCCGCGCGGACGCGACGATGTTCGGCGAGCCATGCCAGTGTCGAAGCGAGCAGGGTGCCGCCCACGCAATAGCCGATCGTGTGCACGGTGAGCTCGCCGGTGACCTTTTCGATCACGTCCATGGCCGCGAGCGGGCCTTGCTTCATGTAGTCTTCGAAGGTCTTGGTGCCGAGCGATTTATCGGGATTGACCCATGAAATCACGAATACCGTGAGCCCCTGATCGACACACCATTTGATGAACGAC
>JAPLPC010000663.1 GCA_026400425.1 Hyphomicrobiales bacterium
CCATCGACGCAAGCGGCTATCTCGACCAGCTCGTGGTCGCCCCTGCGCATTGGGGCAGTGACGTGGCGCGCTTGCTGATGGATGAAGCCAAGCGACTGTCGCCATCGGGCGTGACGCTCAAGGTGAATGCCGACAACGCCCGCGCGATCGGGTTCTATCTGCGCCATGGCTTCGTGAAGACGGGTGATGAGGTGAACGCGTCGGGACGGGCTGTGGATGTGATGGCGTGGATGCCGATCTGACATTACCCTCAGTTGAACATATCGTTCGGCACAGCCTTTAGACTGGCATTCTCTCTGTAGAACTTCTATATTCTTGCTCAGAGAACCGAGATGGCGACGATGGTCACCGAAGTCTACGACGCGTTGAAGGATGCGGGCGCGTCCGAAGAGAAAGCGCGTGCTGCAGCGACCGCAATGGCCATGCACGAGCCGCGCTTCAGCTCTATGGCGTCTGATATCAAACTCATGCAGTGGATGCTGGGCTTCAATCTCGCCTTCACTGTCGCGGTATCGGTCAAGTTATTCCTGCATTAACTCACCGCGCCCCACCGCGCCCCACCGCGCATCCCCGCTCACACCCCGAACTGCAACCGTGCCAGCCTGGCATAGAGCCCGTTCGCGGCGACCAGCGAGGCGTGGGTGCCTTGCTCGACGATGCGGCCATGCTCCATCACCAGGATGCGGTCGCAGGACAGCACGGTGGCGAGGCGATGCGCGATCACCAGCGTGGTGCGGTGCTTCATCAGTTCTTCCAGCGCGGTCTGCACCAATGTCTCGGATTCGGCGTCCAGGGCCGACGTCGCTTCATCCAACAGCAGAAGCGGAGCGTCGCGCAGGATGGCGCGGGCGATGGCGATGCGCTGACGCTGGCCGCCGGACAATGTCACGCCGCGTTCGCCGAGCGCCGCATCGAAGCCGCCCGGCAGACGGCGGATGAATTCGGTGGCATGGGCGAGATCGGCGGCGCGCTCGACATCGGCGTCGGTCGCATCCGGACGGCCGAAGCGAATGTTTTCGCGCGCGGTGGCGGCGAACACCACGGAATCCTGCGGCACCAGCGCGATGCGGGCGCGGACCTGCTGCGGATCGGCGTCGCGGATCGGCACGCCGTCGATACGGATCGCACCGCTCTTCGGATCGTAGAAGCGCAGCAGCAGATGAAACAGCGTGCTCTTGCCGGCCCCCGACGGGCCGACGATGGCGACTTTCTCGCCCGCCTTCACCGACAGCGAAACGCCGTCGGCAGAGAGAATGCTGGGCCGGGTCGGATAGGCAAATGACACGTCATCGAACACCACGTCGCCACGCGCGGGCGCAGGCAGCGCGCGCGGTTGCGCCGGCACGGCCACATCCGACTTGACGTGCAGGATCTCAAACAGCCGCTCGGCGGCGCCGGAGGCCGATGAAATCTCGCGCCAGACTTCGCTGAGCTGGCCGAGGCTGGACGCCGCAAAAGCCGCATAGAGCACGAACTGGCCGAGACGGCCGGGGGTCATCTCGCCGACGGAGACGTCATGCGAGCCGACCCAGAGAATGCCGACCACGCTGGAAAACACGATGAAGATGATGATGGCGGTGAGCACGGCGCGGGCGCGGGTCGCCCCGCGTGCGGCTTCATAGGCTTGCTCGACCTCGCCGCCGAAGCGGGCATTGGCGAACGGCTCGTTGGTATAGGCCTGGACGGTCCGCATCGCGCCGACCAGTTCGCTGGCATAGGCCGAGGCGTTGGCCAGCGTGTCCTGCGCCTTGCGCGACAACCGGCGCACCCAACGCCCGAACGCGACCAGTGGAATCACGATCAGCGGAATTGCCGCCAGCACGAAGCCTGAGAGCTTCGGACTTGAAACCACCATCATGGCCGCAGCGCCGAGAAACAACACGATATTGCGCAGCGCGATGGAAACCGAGGCGCCGACGGCGGATTTGATCTGCGTGGTATCGGCGGTGAGGCGCGACACCAGCTCGCCGGAGCGCGACGTATCGAAGAACGACGGCGACAGCGCGGTGAGATGGGCGAAGACGTCGCGGCGGATATCGGCGACGATGCGCTCGCCGATGGTCATCACGAGGTAATAGCGTGCAGCGCTGGCTGCCGCGAGCACCACGACCACCGCGATCATCACGCTGAAATAGCTGTTGATCATGGCGATGCCTTCGGGGCTGAACCCGAAGTCGATCATGCGGCGCGCAGCGATCGGCACGATCAGGGTAGTGACGGCGGCGACCAGCAACGACACCAATGCGATCAATGCGCGGCCGCGATAGCGCGCCACATAGGGCGCCAACGCCAGCAGCGGGCGCAGCTTTGCCCGGTTGGCCGGCGGAGCAACGACGGCATCGGCCAGGGTCGGCTCTTCCAGAATGGGCTCCGGCGGCGGAACCGCCTGGACCTGTTTCTGCGCGTCACGGGACGGATCGAGCCGTTCGACTGCACTCATGTTTATAACCATTCTTGTCTTTGCGGCCTCAGATAGGCCGATGCGGGCTTGCTGGCAAATGACATAGGTCAATGGACTCGATCAGCAGCTCGGGTTACCACCGACGGAGCTCAGCGGCGTTGGATCAAATGCGACAAGACCTTGTCGGATGGACCTTGCTGCGATATAGACGCGTCAAATCCGCCATCGACAACCCGAGATTCAGGCGCGTCCGCGCCGAAGGAACCGTCATGAAAGCCGAAATTCACCCGGATTATCATAACATTACCGTCGTTATGACTGACGGTACCGAGTACCAGACCCGTTCGACCTGGGGCAAGGAAGGCGACAAGCTGAACCTCGACATCGACCCGCGTTCGCATCCTGCATGGACTGGCGGCAGCACGCAGCTGCTCGATCGCGGCGGCCGTGTCTCGCGCTTCCAGAAGAAATTCTCGGGATTCCTCAAGAAGGATTGATCCTTCGGATCTCTCTCTCCCCAAGTTTTCGGCAACGCCCCGCTTCGTGCGGGGCGTTTTTCGTTTGAGGATCAGGTGACGGACGCCATCGGCCGCTTTGGCGCGAACAGCCGCATCAGCGCATGGCGGCCCGGCATTTCCACCAGCCGGTAGCTGACTTCCGCCAACGCCCAGATGACGGCAAAGGCGATCAGCGAGAAAGCGATATAGTTGCCGTCGGTCTGGCCGAAATGCCGCCAGCTTCGGATCGTGAAGCTCACGAACAGCGGATGGATCAGATAGATCGAATACGAAATGATCCCGAGCCGATAGACGAGCCGATTGCCGAACAGCAACTGCGCCATCCGCCCGTCGCGCGACAGCACGGCGACCAGCGGAATGTAGAGCAGATACATCAGACGATCCGAGGCATCGGCGATGCCGACTGCAATGATCGCCAGCGGGATCGCGATCACCAGGATGTCCTGCATCGTGGCCGACAGCCGATCGACGATGTTACCAAAACGGAAAATCGCCAGGCCGAGCGCGAAGCCGCACACGGCCCGCAGCATCGGATACAAGGAATTGCCGTTGACCACATCCAGCGGCCCGCCCGAGCCGCGGCCTGTGATGCTGACGGCGTAGATGCCGACAAGGGCTGCGACGACCGCGAGCAGCGCGATCCATCGCTGTCGGCTCTGCGTCCACGGCATCAGCAACGGCAGCAGCAGATAGGAGCCCATTTCCGCGCTCGCCGCCCAGGCAACGCCGATGATCGGGAAGATATAGAGACCCCAGCCGGACAGCATGAACAGATTGCCGAACCAGTCCCAGGCCGAATACATCTCCAGTTTCTCGCCGGACAAACCGGCGGCGATCTTGGCCACGTAGAACAGGCCGATGACGAAATAGGCCGGATAGAGCCGGGCTATGCGCTTCAGCATGAAATTCGCGAACACTTTGCCAGTGAGATGCTGGAAGGTCTCGCGATAATTCAGCGCCATCACATAGCCGGACAGCATGAAGAACATGTCCACCAGCAGATAGCCGTAGGGAATGCGGAAGAACGAGCCGGTGCCGCCGGTGGCGAGTTGCACGTCGCCGAAATGATAAACGACGATGATCGCAGCTGCGACGCCGCGCACGCCGGTCAATGCCCTGATGTCGTCAGCCATGAAAAAGCCCCCGCTCTGCAGGCTCATATCTAGCGCATGAGCGGCAGGCGGGGGCTAAAATTTTGCGAATGCGAGATGACGTGCTTTAGCGCTCGAAAGCCGCCCGCAAACGATTGAGTTGCGGCATCAGCGGATTGCCGATGGTCGCCTGTTCGGCGACCGCATGG
>JAPLPC010000138.1 GCA_026400425.1 Hyphomicrobiales bacterium
AGTGGCGTCGCGGCGGTGTTGTTGTTTTTGTGGCCGGCGGACGTTGTGCCACCGGCGCGGACGCCGGGTAAATCGCAGACGCGCGCCTGATGCCTATTTCGCGCAATGAAATATTCGCGGCGGCCGCCCCTTGGCGGTGACTTGAGCGGGTCGGCGTCGCAGGTATCGCCACACTGGCCGATAGTCGAATTGCCTGTTACAGACGCGTATTGTCAATCTGACACACGTTGACCGCGCACCAAGTTGCGGCAGCTGGAGGGAATAATTATGGCTTCTCGTCGCGCCGCGATCGGTCTGCTCGCGCTTGGCTTTTCTGTAGTGTTGTCATCCGCCTGTGTGCAGAGCGCTGCTCTGGCCCAGGCAAACTATCCGAACAAACCGATTCGCTTCGTCGTCGGTTATCCGCCTGGCGGTGCCACAGACATTCTCGCGCGCCTGATCGGCCAGCGATTGTCGGAGAAAATGGGCCAGCAGTTCATCATCGAGAACAAGCCCGGCGCCGGCAACAATATCGCGACCGAGTCGGTGGTGAATGCGGAGCCCGATGGCTACACAGTGATGCTGGTCAATCCGGCCAATTATATCAATGCGACGCTGTATTCGAAGCTAAGCTTCAACTTCGTGCGCGATATTGCGCCAGTCGCTGCGTTCCATCGCACGGCGAATGTGATGACCGTCAGCAAGGACATTACCGCCAAAAATGTCGCCGAATTCATTGCCTATGTGAAGGCCAATCCGGGCAAAGTGAACCTGGCGTCATCGGGCAACGGCACGTCGGTGCATCTGTCCGGCGAGATGTTCATGATGATGACGGGCGCCAAGATGCAGCACATACCGTATCGCGGCGCGGCACTTGCGATCACCGACATGACCGGCGGCCAGGTGCAGGTGATCTTCGACAACATGCCGTCGATCATTCAGCACATCCGCGCGGGCAATCTGCGGGCGCTGGGCGTCACCACCACCGAGAAGTCGGCCTTGTTGCCGGATGTCCCGACCGTCGCCGAGACGGTGCCGGGCTATGAAGCCAGCGCGCTGTTCGGCATGGGCGCACCAAAGAAGACCCCGCCGGAGATCATCGCCAAGTTGAACGCTGCGGTGAACGAGGTGTTGGCGGAGCCTGCGATCAAGGCCAAGCTGATCGATCTCGGCGGCGATCCGTTGATCGGGCCACCCGAAGCCTTCGGCAAGATGATCGTTGCCGAAACCGAGAAGTGGGAGAAGGTGGTGAAGGCGGCCAATCTCAAGGTCGATTGAGCGAGCCGTTTTCGACCTCAAAAGCCCGCGGCGATGTCGCGGGCTTTTCTCGTCACGGCTTGGTCTTCTTGATGGCGGTCTTGCGCTTTGCCGGCGGTTGACCTGCAGGTGTTCGCGCAGCCGTCTTTGGAACGGCAGGCTTGGTCGTGGACTTTTTCGCAGCAGGCGTGCTCGCTTTAACCGCCGCCGCATGCGGTTTGGTCGCCAGCCAGATCACATGCCGGGCGCCGCCGCGGGGACCGGCGGCACGAATCGGGATCTCCTCCGTCTTGAAGCCGGCTTTGCGCAACAGCGCGGTGAAGGACGGGTGAGGAAACGACGACCACACCGCGAGCACGCCGCCAGGGCGCAGCGCCGCGAGGCTCGCATGCAGGCCGGACAGATCGTACAGCGCATTGTTCGATTTGCGCGTCAGGCCTTCCGGCCCGTTATCGACATCGAGCAGGATCGCGTCATAGCTGGCGCGCGCGGCCTTGATCGCCGTCACCACGTCGCCCTCGACGATGGTGACGCGTGGATCCTGCAGGCTGTCTCCGGTGAGCTCGACCATCGGCCCGCGCGCCCAGGCGACGATCGCCGGCACCAGTTCGACCACGGTGATTTTTGCTTGCGGCCCGAGCACCTTGAGCGCGGCGCGCAGCGTGAAGCCCATGCCGTAGCCGCCGATCAGCAGCTTCGGCGCCTTCATATCGGCCAGGCGAAAGCAGGTCAGGGTCGCCAGCGCCTCTTCGGAGCCGAACAGGCGGCTGCTCATCAATTCGTTCTGGCCGAGCTTGATGGTGAATTCCTGGCCGCGCTGCATCAGCCGCAGCGGAACAGTGCCGTCGGGCACGTCGGTGGTGTCGATCAGTTTCCAGGGCAGCACGGCGATCTTTCACAGGGCACGAGTTGTGGCGGCGAGGCAGCTGCGCTTGCAGATGCCGCCTTGAGGCCGACGCCAATACGGCGGCCTCGCAACAACCGGATAACTAACCGATGCGGTCGCATGGTGGAAGCTGTCGATGGCGATTGACGACCGATCCATCAAGGCCAGCAGCTGGCTCTTTTTTGTTGTGCGTAACCCGCTACTTTCTCGTCTCCGATTTACCCGATGTCAGCGTCGAGGTGGCATGGTCCCGCGCCATGAAACATGTGCTCCGGAGCAGCTTTCGAGATCCAGGCCCGCAGATCCGGCGCGAACTCGTTGAGTTGCTCTATACGGCGCTGCCCCAGGTGGCGGCGATCGGTCTCACCTCGGTCATCGGTGGGGTATCGCTGGCCTGGATGAGCGGCGATCCCGCTTATTGGATCATCTCCGCCGTCGTGTTGCTGACCGCAACGGCGCGGCTGATGAGTCTGCGCCTCTATAAGTCGCACGGGCCGGATGCATCCGACGTCGGTGTGGTGCGCTGGGAACGCGCCTATGGTCTCGGTGCCGCGGCCTTCGGGGCGGCGCTCGGCATGCTGTCGTTTCGGGCGCTGCAGCTCGGCGATGCGCCGGGGGCCTGGCTCGCTTTCGGCCTCGCGATGTCGTTCTGCGTCGGCATGGTGTCGCGCGCCGCGATCCGGCCGTGGATCGTGCTGCTCACCTCGGCCTTGCTGTTCGCGCCGATCGTGGTCGGGGCGGCGATGCGGCCCGAGCCGTCCTATGCGATAGGCGCTGCCATGTTGTTGCTGTTCTGGCTAACGCTGCGTGAGGCGTCGCGCCATCTCAGCACGGCCTTCATCGAACGCCTCGAAGCCAAGCATGCGCTGGTGCAGCAGGCGAGCCAGGATTTCCTCACCGGTTTGCCGAACCGCTCGGCCTTCGTCTCGGCGTTACAAAACAGCAGCGGATATGCAGCCATTCTGGCCATCGATCTCGATGGCTTCAAGGCGGTCAACGATCGTCACGGGCACCATGTGGGTGACGAATTGCTACGGCAGGTCGCCACGCGGCTGGGCGCCTGCATGGGCGGTGGCGGCATGGCCAGTCGGTTCGGCGGCGATGAATTCATGCTACTCACCGGCGTTCCATCCCCCGACGCCGGCCGCGAGATCGCGCTGTCACTGGCCCGCAAGGCGGTGGCGGCGCTGTCGATGCCCTATCAGGTCGGCGACATTCCGATCCGGATCGGTGCCAGTGCCGGCATTCTCGTCACCAGAGCCATGGATCACCCGGAAGCGATGGCGTCCGATCTGCTCGAACAGGTCGACCGCGCCCTCTACGCCGCCAAGCGTGCCGGCGGTGGGGGATGGAAATGGTCGGATGAGGTCGCCGTTCACGAGACCGGCGGCCAGCGTGACGCCGGCTAGGCGGTCGCTGGCTCAGCTTCGTGCCGTCAGGCGCGTGGTGTCGCGGGCTTGGTCGTCCAGGCTCGGGAGCTGCTTGCCTCGCGCCGTCAGCGTCAAATGCGCCACGTCCATCCGCTCGATCTGCACCGTCGCATAGCGAAAGGTGCCGACGCCCGGTAAATCGCTTTCTGCCGTCGCGTTGAAGCTCGGGGCGGCAAAGCCGACGCTGAAGGCAAACACGAAGCTGAGGATGCGCATGGCCATCTCCGTCCAAAAGTGCAGCAGCTAGCCGCTGCGGCGTTGGACGGATCGATACCCAGTCCGGGTTTCCGCGCGTTGGCGTCGAACACCAAAATGGTTTCGTCGCTGCGTCGTATTGTTTCGTGGAACGCTGCGCATGAAACAAATGCGGCGTGGGTCGGTTTGCAAGACATATGCGTCGATGCCGGGCAGGTCGACGCTGAGACGTCCGCAAAAAGGATCATCAGGATGAGTCCGTTGTCCCGTCGCGCTGCCATGCGCCGCATCGCCATCCTGAGTGTGGTTGCGGCACTGGCGACCGTCGTGCCGGCTGGGGCCGCCTCTCTCGACGGGCTGCGCTGGAAGAACCGTGTTCTCGTTCTCGTCGCGCCATCCGCACAGGACGATCAATTGCAGGCTCAGCGCCGCCTGCTGCAGGCCGCGTCCGGCGGCATGCGCGAGCGTGATATCGTGGTGATGGACGCGATCGGCGATGGACAGCAGGCCCGCGAGTTGCGCAAACGGTCGGCCACAGATGGCCGCGCGTTTCGCATTGTTCTGATCGGCAAGGACGGCAACACGGCCTTCGCGTCCAATAACCCGCTCACGGCCCAAGACATTTTCGGCCGTATCGACGCGATGCCGATGCGCAGGGATGAAATGCGAAATCGCCGCATGGGCGGCTGACGGCGGCGCCTTGCGGGATCAAAGTCACCCAACTGGCGCGCCATTTCGAATAAAACTACGAACTCTTATGTTATTGAAATATCGTTATAAATTCTGATCTTCTTCGCTCCGCGAGTGCGAGCATGCACATCTGCTGAAGGCGCACGTGGCGTGTCGTAAGCCCAAGATCACTCACTCCACCTAGCTATTTTCGTTGGAATGAACTGCAGCGTCTCTTCTGCTACCTGAATGAAACTCAACGCGAGAAAAGCAAATATACGAGACCGGACGAGATGATCAGGACGCCGCTGCCAAGACGGTCGATCAGCAGGCTGAATGCCAGCGGTGCCAAGGCTCGGGCGATCCGTGAAGACGCCAAGGATGCCATGCCGGTAGCCATAGTCCTTGGGACCGACCGCGGCGAGCGGGAGCCTGCCTTTCTTCAATAAGGATGCTGTTACCCGCGCCTTGGAAGACGGCGAACGGGATCGACGTTGCGCCGCCCGTCAGCAGCAGCGCTGCTCCAAGCGAATGCGTGACATAGGCCAGCCGCCTTAAGACCAACCGATGGAAATGTCCCATCACACGGCCTCCTCGATCCGGGCAAGGACTTGCGTTAGATCGATGATTGCACCCGAAGCGACTGCTTGGATTAGGTTGGCGCTTATCCAGGGTAGATTGATTGGAGCGATTTGACTGCGGAGTCTTCGTCGAGCACGTAAAGGCGCATTTCGGCGGTCCGGAGTTCCAGCGATGGAATGTCGTCGATGGAAATTCCTTCGAGCGCCATGATCAGCGCACGTAGCGAGTTGCCGTGAGCCACCACGAGAACGCCCTGGCTCCGCATGACGATTGGCAGGATCTGTCCGATATAGAACGGCAGCACGCGTGCGATTGTATCACGGAGGCTTTCGCCATTTGGCGGCGCCAATGCATAGGATCGTCGCCACATCCGCACCTGTTCGCGGCCAAAGCGCTGGCGAGCCTCGTCCTTGTCGAGGCCCGTCAGGTCACCGCAGTCGCGTTCGTTGAGCGCTGCGTCCCGAATCATGGAAATATTACTCAGGCCCATGGCGCCGAGCATCAAGCTGCAGCTTGATGCCGCCCGCGAAAGCCGCGAGGCGAATGCAGCATTGAATATGCAACCTATCTCGCCGAGGTGGCGTCCGGCTGCTTCCGCCTCGCGTTCTCCAAGTTCTGTCAGAGGCAGGTCTCGCCAACCTGTGAAGATGTTGCGTTGATTGCCCTCGCTTTGCCCGTGTCGAGCGAGGACGAGTGTCCGCCGAGCCACGGTCATTGCCGTTCGTCCCTTGTCATCGCCGCCGATAGCTTTTGTTCGCGCGATCGTCGCATCCACGCCAGTATGTCTGCTTGCTTGCCTTTGATGACCTTCAGCGACTTACTGCTGCGCGCTTCAATTTTCACAGGACCGAAGCGCCATGTCTCCGCGAGGATCACGATGTGCCATTGCGGTTTAGCGGGTTCGCTATAACGCAGCTGGAGAATCTCGACGAGGAATGAGTAGGATTGTCCGGCGTATCGATGGCGCTCGATCTCGCATTGGACGCCATGCGAAAGCCACGCCGTCACGTCGTTGCCGGGGCCGGGTGGCTCAATGACATACTCGATATCGGCAATCGTTCGGGCGTTTCCAATTCGCGGCATGGTCAATTCCCCAAAGAGGCGACTGGCGTGTGGGAAACGACACGCGCGAAAGTGCGGTCCATCGCGACTGTGCGACTTCCAAGCCAGGGAAAGTGGCCATAACGAAACGACAATTGCGCCGATGCCTCTTCAGCCCTGCGCTTTTCGACAAGAAGCTTGTAGAGTGCTGAGACTAGGCCACTTCTGTCCGAACCTGCCTCGCAATGGATGAGGATCGGGCGTGGCGCCTCACGAAGTAGTGCCGTGATCTGGCTGACTTGCTCGTCCGTCAGCTCACGCCCGGCTGAAATTGGATAGTCAATGTGTTGGACACCGGCGGCCCGGCTCGCCTTCATCTCGTCATCGTACCAGGGCCGCCCGGTATTGTTACCGCGTAAATTGAGGATGGTGCGGATTCCATTCTGTTCGATGCGGCTGGTAAACTGGTCGCCACTGAGCTGTCCGGAGCGGTAGACGACGCCTTGTTCGACAGGATGGAAGTTTCCGCTGAGACGGAGATAGCCCGCCCAGCCGCCGGTCAATAGTGCGACCAATCCGAGGGTCTGCAGCGATCGTTTGACCCACGTCTTCATAAGTCTGTTCAATTTCCATTTCCTCCACTACGGCGGTGTAAGATCGTTTCCACCAATGCGGTGAAGATCCCAAGCAACGCGATTATCGTGATCAGATCGGCATCAGCGCCAAACCCGTAAGCGAACAGGGCTGCAACGAGAACGCCGGCAAGAACGCATACGGTAAAAGTCTCGGTGCGGATTGCATCGATCACTTCGCGAAGGATCTGGTTGCCGGCTCTCATCCGTCATGCCCGATAGGCGACGAGCACGGCGCCAGCTGCGATCAGCACGACGCCGAGCCAGTTTGGCCATGCGAGTTTTTCCCCGAGAAAGACCACGGCGAAAATTGAAACGAAAACCACGCTGAGCTTGTCGATTGGCGCAACACGTGCAGCGTCGCCGAGTTTCAATGCTCGGAAATAGCAGATCCAGGATGCCCCTGTAGCGGCGCCCGACAAAACAAGGAAAAGCCATGTCTTCGCCGACACGGTGGAAGGCGCCTGCCTGTTTCCGGTGCCGTAGAGAATCAGCCCGGCCGCCATCAGGATGACGATGGTGCGAATGAACGTCGCGAAATCTGAATTGATGTTCTCGATGCCGACCTTGGCGAAGACGGCAGTTAATGCCGCAAAGCTAGCGGACAGCAGCGCCCAGAAATACCATGATGCGTAAATGTTCTTCATGCGCGTTGTTGCGTCTTGGCGGCAAGGGGATCATCGACCGCTATATCCTCGCTGATGAGGTCCCAATGCTCGATATGCTTATAAACGATGACCTTGCGCCTCAGGAGGTCGCCATGTGTTCGACAGAACCGCTCCAACTCGTCACGCGTAGCGATCAGTTCGATGCAGATGGTAAGGTCCGGATTAGAAATGTCGAAGCCTTCGTCTTCCAGCTTGCCGCGATTGCTGTAGCCGAAATGCGTGTGATGGGCCGCCGCGTTCATGATGCCCGCTGCCTTCGCCTGAAGCACGATCTCACGATAAAGCGGACGTCCGCCGAACAGGCGGCTGCCACTGCCAGGAGCTTTCTCCCTCGGCTTCATGTAGATTCGGACAAGGCCTGTTTCTTTGCTCGTCAGCGTATGGTTGACCATGATAGCGACATTCTCCGTGGGCTGTGGACGATAGGCGCGCATTCGGACGCGGCCGACGAGATCACCAAACGCCTGCGTGTTGAGATCACGGACCTGACGAACGGACAGATCGGGTGGGATGTGCGGTGAAGCCGTCTTCGGCTGCCCTAACCGCTGCGACATGTAGATGCTGGAATGCCCGCTGCAGAGATAGGCCATGAAGCAGGCCACGGCGATGTAGACAGCATGCTCCGCACCGAATAGCTCGATCCCCATGATCATGCAGGCCAGCGGCGTATTGGTGGCTCCGGCAAACACGGCGACAAAGCCGAGTCCCGCAAACAAATCGGACGGTGCGCCGAACAATGCGGCCACTGCGCTACCGAGGGCTGCTCCGATGAAGAAAAGCGGCGTGACCTCGCCGCCCTTGAAGCCGCTGCTCAGGGTGACGATGGTGAAAATGGTTTTCCAGAACCAGCTCCAGTGATTGACTGCACCGGGCTGAAAGAAGCTGGCGATGGTGACGTCGGCCGGATTGGGTGACCACACGCCGAGCCCGAGATATTCGCGGGTGCCGAGCGCATAGACCATGGCGATCAGGATTGCGCTGGCGATCACCGGCCGCAGCGGCGCGTATGGGCAGACGACCTTGAAGGCCGAACTTGCCAGATGCGACAGCTCGCTGAAGAAGCGTGCGGCAAGTCCAAAAAGGACGCCGGCGGCGGCGACCTTGATGATGAGAAATCCGTTGAGATGAAACCCGGTCGCGTCGCTGGCGTTGGCAAGATAGGCGATCGCATAGTGGGTGTGTTCGACCCCCCAGGCATGACAACTCCAGTCGCCCACGATTGCTGCCATCAAGCTTGGCAGCAGGGCCTCATATTGCATGCGCCCGATCGTCAGAACTTCAAGCGCGAAGATCGCGCCTGCGATTGGCGTGCCGAATACGGCGCCGAAGCCTGCAGCTATGCCAGCCATGAGAAGGATGCGGACATCTGCGGGCGTCAGTCTGAAGGCTTTCGCGAATGCGCTGGAGATGCTGCCACCGAGCTGAACGGCGGTCCCTTCGCGGCCCGCAGAGCCGCCCACCAGATGGGTGAGGACCGTCGTGATCAGGATGAACGGCGCCATGCGCAGCGGCACGCCGCCACCGGGCTCGTGGATTTGTTCGACGATGATGTTATTGCCGCCTTCCGCCGAACGTCCGAAACGCTGATAGGCCAGCACCATCAGAAACCCGGCAACGGGCATCCCATAGATCAGCCAAGGATAGCTGAAGCGTGCCTGCGTTGCGCGATCGAGCGCCCACAGGAACAGCGCGCATAACGTTCCGACGATAGCGGCCATCGGGATGACGATGCCGATCCACTTGATGAGGCTGCGGACTTGCTCGATGCGCAAGCCCAGAAAGCTGACAGGCGACATCATCGCAAGTCACCAGAGCAGCAACGCCCGTAAAAGCAGGCGTAGCTATACCTCGGAACTTCGGATTGATGGTATGGTCGCACGACTCTACTCCTTTGCCGAGTTGGCAAGATTGAGTAGGAGTCATCAGCTTCATCGGGGAAGCGGTTCGGCCGTTTCTGGCCTGGCAGAATCCATTACCGTATTCTGTCTAGCGACGCGGCAATACACTGTCAATTCGCCGCACGCTAAAGAGAGCCCCGTGCATCACGGGGTGCCGATGGCATAGATCAGGCCAAGGCTCATTGCCGCCAGCACGACCAGCGACAAGGGCACGGCAAAAACGACGCGCAGGGCGCCACCGTCCGGACATCGACGCCGAGGCCGAGAGCCGCCATCGACACCGTGGTCAGAACCGTCGCCGTGGCTGCGATCGGTTTCAGCAACTCCGATGGGATCAGTCCGAAAGACCGAAGCGCTGCGACCAGCAAGAAACCGAGGATGAACCAGGGCACCATCTCGAAAAGATTGAAGCCCGAGCGCTTCTCGCGCGGTGCTTCATTGCCGGATCGCAGGCGCGGCGCCAGAAGCGACATGCCGAGCACGACGGGGCCGAGCATCAGCACGCGCACGAGTTTGACCACGGTCCCGATCTGGTTGCTGAGAGCACCGATCGGGAGCGTCGCAGCCAGCACTTTCGGCACCGCGTAGACAGTCAGGCCGGCGAGCACGCCATATTGCGTCAACGACAAGGCCAACACGGGGACCAGAAGAGGCAACAATAGGACGACTACGACGCCGAGGACGGCAGTGAATGCAATTGACGAGGCGACATCGTCGCTATCGGCATCGATCACGGGCGCCACGGCGGCGATGGCCGAATTGCCACATATCGAATTTCCGCACGCGATCAGGATCGACATTTTCTGCGGCAAACCCAGTCCGCGACAGATGCCGTAACTGGTCGCAATTGCGACAGCCACGATAGCGGCGATGCCCACGAGCAGCAGGGGGCCGAGTGCGACAACTGTTGCGACACTGATCGAAGCGCCGAGCAGCACGACCGCAATTTCGAGCAGGATTTTCGCGCTGAACTTGATGCCTGTCTCCCAGAGCGGACCGGGCAGCCAGAAACTGCGAATGACAACGCCGAGCACAATCGCGAGCACCAGGGCTTCGAGATATGGTTCGTGGAAGATCCTGACTTCGATATGTTCGAGGATGACCGCGACAATCGTGACAGCGCCGCAAAGCGCGATGCCGGGAACAAGCTTCAGGATCGGAGATTTCATACGATTGGCCAATGCAAAGGGTCATGATCTTCGGCGCGATTCCGTAGGTGCCGCGCTATCAAACTGAGACGATAGAGATTATTTTTCATCACTCCATACGATTGTTGTGATCGTTTTCATCATGCCAATCGATCATTCGCGCGTTTCTCGTCGCCGGAGAAGGTATTTGGTTAGGCATCGTTCCTCTCCGAACGGACCGCAACATGGTGAGTGGAGGGGCTTGGATCAGCCTGATGTCCTGGCCGCACGGATCGACGACATCTACGCCGCACATGTTGAGAGGCTGAATGTTTACGTAGATGAGTTGAAGGCAACGCTCGACCGGCAAGTTCCTTATTTCGATCCGCAGGATGGAGGCAGCAACGCCCGGGTGCTGGTGTTCCTCGAAACACCCGGTCCCAGCCAAGCCCGCGTTCGCTTTACATCGCGCGACAATCCCACCGGCACGGCCCGTAACCTCCGGCGCCTGTTTCAAAATGCCAAGATCGATCGAAGCGATACTGCAATCTGGAATGCGGTGCCTTGGCTCTTGAGGCCGAACGGAAAGCGGACCCGCGCGCCCAAGCAGGCGGACATCGATGAAGCGTGCGCCCATCTGCCAGATCTCTTCACACTGTTTCCGCGGTTGCGCGCGATCATACTGGCCGGGAAAACAGCAGCGAAGCTGGAGCCTGCAATCGCTCTGATTGCTCCGGGTATCGCCATTCATCGCGCGGCGCATCCCAGTCCGGTCTACGTAAACACGCGCCCCCACATTTTCCTCGATTTGCTGAAGATGTTTGAGAGCGTGGCAACATCGCTCTCATGACATCAGCAGAGATCTTGCAGTGCAATGAGCGAGCCGGTTCCGATCGCGTTCATGGTGCCAGTGCGAAACGATGATGCGTTTATTTCAATCGCTTTGGAATAAATCTAATCGTCGCGCGTTATGACGTTCAACGGGATATGCCCGGGAGGAACGAAAATGATAACGCGCAGGACGGTCTGGCAAGGCAGTGTGGCCATGCTGGGAGGGGCGGCGTTAGGCAGCGGATTTCTGACGCGCGCCTTTGCAGCCGATACCATCACTCTTCCTTTCGAGAACGGCGAGCGGCCGCTCGTCAATTATCCGCAAAAGCGCGCGATGATCGGGTTGACGAGCCGACCGCCTCAGCTTGAAACGCCGTTCTCTGTTTTCAACGAGAATGTCATTACTCCGAACGACGCGTTTTTCGTCCGCTATCATCTCGCTGATATTCCCTATGACCTTGATCCCGCGACATTCAGCCTTGAGATCAAGGGGAAGGTGGACAAGCCGAAAAAGCTCTCGCTCGCCGACATCAAGAAGATGCCTTCGACCGAACTCGTTGCGGTCAATCAGTGCTCTGGAAACAGCCGGGGTTTCCTGATGCCGCGGGTCGCCGGTGGGCAGCTTGCAAATGGCGCGATGGGCAATGCGCGTTGGAAAGGTGTCACGCTCAAGTCTGTGCTTGAAGCGGCTGGCGTGCAGGCGGGTGCCAAGCAAGTCGTGTTCGCAGGAATGGACGGTCCCATAAGCGACAAGACGCCGGATTTTGCGAAGGCTCTCGACATCGACCATGCACGTGACGGCGAGGTCATGCTGGCATATGCGATGAACGGCGCCGATTTGCCTTTCCTGAATGGCTTTCCCCTTCGTCTTGTCGTGCCCGGATACTATGGCACGTACTGGGTCAAGCATCTCAACGAGATCACCGTCGTCGATAACGTATTCGATGGTTTCTGGATGAAGTCGGCCTATCGCATTCCCGATACCGAGGACAACAGCGTGCCGCCCGGCACGGCGCCGAAGGCGACGATCCCTATCAACAAATTCACCGTGCGCTCTTTCATCACCAACGTCGTAGACGGAGCCAAGGTGAAGGCCAATGCGGATACGATGCTCAAGGGTATCGCTTTCGACAGCGGCAGTGGAATCAAGGATGTCTCGGTCTCGACCGACGGTGGTCAGACATGGTCCGCAACCAAGCTGGGCAAGGATCTAGGCAAGTACTCGTTCAGAGAGTGGCAGACCGCAGTCAAGCTGTCCACCGGCGACCATGAACTGAAAGTCCGGGCAACCAGCAATGAGGGGAAAACACAGCCGCTTCAGCCGCTGTGGAATCCAGCGGGCTATCTACGCAACGTCGTTGAAACCGTGCGCGTTACAGCGGCTTGAGGAGCAGAAAAAATGAACCGGTCAACTTTTGCTATCGCAGCCTGTCTTTCTGCAACATTGCTGGTCGGCGCCATCTCATTGGCGCATGCCAAGCCGGTGAACTATCAGCTGCCCGACGAAACCGCTGAACTGAAGCCTGGCGAACATCTGGATGTCGTACAGGGTAATTGCACGGCCTGTCACTCGCCGGACTACATTAAGACACAGCCGCAGGGGCCTTCTTTCAAAAAGTCATTTTGGCAAGCCGAAGTCACCAAGATGATCAAGGTTTATGGTGCGCCGATCGAAGACGCTGACGTTGCTAAAATCGTAGATTACCTGTCTACAAACTACTGACCGGTTGCCATTCATCCAAAGAGTGTCAAAACATTCTTGAGACGAGACGAAGAGAGCAAGTGTATCGATCTCCTTGTTTCATGCGCGAGCTAATAAGAGAGGCCTGCCGTAATGGGCCTCTCCGTTGTTTGTGGGGTTGAAGCCCTTTCGAGTTGTCATGGCTTGAAATTATGGCGTGACACGATTCTCTTGAACATCAGCCAATGTATAAAACTCAACTGACTTGGTCCGACCTTTGACAAACGCGTTGTGTAATTTTAGATGACTGACATCAAGTGCTGCCGCTTCTGCTGCTGATCGCGATATGATAATAGAGCTGCCGTACTCTTTGGTGAGGCCTTCCAGTCTCGCGCATGTGTTCACCATATCACCTATTGCGCTTATGATTTGCGATCCAGGAGGCCCCATGGAGCCGACGATAGCGACGCTATAATGAATCCCAATTCCGATCCGAAGTGGGTTTGCCAATTCCCCACCAAGAGTCTGGTTCAAATCATTCAGGCGAGAAAGCATCTCTCTAGCGCCTCGTAAGGCTCAGCGGCTCCGGTTGCGGAATCATGCGCATTCAAGCCGTACAAAGCCATCAACCCGTCGCCGGTGAATTGAGAGTAGTGACCATTCGTAACGGCAATTGCTCTCGTCATCTCTCTGAAGAACAGATTGAGTACGTACAATACGTCATATGGCAATTTCGATTCTCCGAGCGATGTGGAGTCGCGCAGATCTATGAACATCACCGTTATTTTTCGTTCGCTGCCATCTAGCCCGCCTTTTGCGAAGGCATCCAAAGGTGAGGCATCGGCATCAAGTAACGGGATTATAGACAAATCATTTGTCGGTCGAATCTGGCACGCAAGCCTGATATCTTCCCCTGCGTCAATTCTCGATAGTGCCCTCGCCTCCTCAACACTGGGTAGTGGGAGATGCGGGGCGCCGTGCGAGACGAGAACCCGGCACGTGGTGCAACGAGCTCGCCCTCCGCAGACAGCAGCATGCGGGATTCCAAATTCTCTTAGCGTTTCCAGGACCGTTGCACCGGGGCGAATGGAAAGTTTGCGACCGTTCGAGCAACTCAGTAGCGGACGCTTCTTACTTGCGGCCATCCAGTCACGCGTCCGACGTGCACAAAAAGGCACGAGCGATAAAACGACATGGATGAGGAGCGCTATTGCCGCAAATCTTTCGACCGCCGCTATGCCAGCGTCAGTTGTATTGGAATCATCTAGCGCCAGAGTGATGGCTGATGGATCGATTTTTGCGAGCCGAAGAAATTGATTTCCCGCGCTGATAAACCCAGCCAAGGCCAAAGTTGGTAACAATAAGCCTACCAACCGGAGGTACAGTCTGACACGCGGATACCATTTTTTCGTGCGCAACCAGAAATGAATCCCGATGCATCCGTGTACCCACACTACGATCACTGCCGCAGTCTGCAATATACTCAGCCATGACGATTTCACCCATTGGCCTATTAGAACTGACGCGTAATCGGGATTAACTTGCAACGTTAATTCCGCGATCCGTGTTCCCGAAATATGGAGGGTGAGAAGTGCCGGGATGCTGAGGCCGAGCGCAAGTTGCCACCATTCCCAGTGCGATATTCGAAAGCTGCGTCGGCAATAGATCGACCATAATGCATTGCAGTAGTGAACGACGAAAGCTGTTAGCAGAATGGCATTGCCTACCGGAGTTCGCCAAGGATACATAAAAGCTGAGAGAACGTGATTTGCGAATTCAATAGAGATGAGCAGCGTAGCGTGAGCCGAAAAATGGCAAGCGACAAAAGTGAACAGGACCACACCGCTGCTGAGCCTAAGCCAACTTCGAACGTCCTGTACATCTCTTCGCAAAATGGCGTCCTCAACTGCAGCCGGCGCCGAATCGTCCGCGCCGGCACTATTATTAAATGACAACCGCACAGGCACCTTACGGCATTTGTACCTGAACTGCCTGGCCAAGATCCTTGTCAGTTCCCGGTGCGATGACCAAATATCGCCGTGCGTCACTTTGCTCGGCTTCGACGACCTGCCGGACGGGTCCTATAGTGTTTACGATGGCCGCGCCCGCCGGATTTGTCATGAATGCGGCCAGAGGCTGCAACGTGCCGCCTCCATCAGCGTTGGCTGACAGCGCCAATATGTAGGCCTTTTTGGGCTCCAGTCCGGTCACGGCGGCCTGCACCACTTGGACCAAGCCCTGATTGAACAGCGTCACTTGGGTTGCAGTCTTGCCACCAGGTGCACCGAGCTTGAGCTGGGCGGACTCTGACGCCCCTGCAAGCGGCTGCAGATTGCTCATTCCGTCGCCCGAGGGCACGGCGTTTGGAACGTAGGCCACACCTTGCGGCGCCTGTCCAATCGGGATCGTGGCGATAACTTTGTTCTCGAGCGTATCGATTGCTGTGGCGGCATCGCCGTTCTCGAGCCCAATATATACGCGCGTGCCATCCCCCGATGGCCAGAGGCCATGCGGCAGCGCGCCGGTCTCGACCATAGCAACTTGTTCGAACGTGTCGGTACGGAAGACCTTGACCGCGTTTATTCCACCAACCGTCACATAGGCGAACTGACCCTTGGCGTTTCGAACGATATTGACGTGATTCGTAATCGGGCCGGTGTCGAACCTCTTGATCACGTCAAACGGCGGTTTGGCGTTAAACACCATGGTTTTGCCGACATCCTTCAAGGTTAGCCAGACCTGTTTTCCATCCGGCGTAGCGGCGATATCTGGACAAAACGGGCTGTCCTGTTTGACGCGACCGATGATCTTGTGGCTGTCGGTTGCGATGACAACGGTCTCTGGCGAGAAGCTGGAGCAAACGTAGCCGTACTTTCCGTCGGGGGAGAAGATTGTCATGCCCGGTCCGTTCGGAACTTCGATACGTCGCGTCTCTTTGAAAGTTTTACCGTCCAGGACCGAAATGTAGTTCTCGCCGCGCACTGCGACCCATACTTCCTTTCCGTCTGGCGTGAAGAACGCCTCGTGCGGCGAACGGCCAACATAGCTCACATGCTTGATGGTGTTCGTCGCCGTGTCGATGAAGCTGACCGAATTCGAGCCGATCGAGATCACCGCGAGCGTCTTGTGGTCCGGCGAAAAGCCCATCCCGTGGACCAGCAACTGGCCTTTGTAAAGCGGGCTAAGGTTGCCCGGTGTCGGGTCGCCAAGTCGAATAACGCCGAGCAATTTGTTGCTGGATGGATCGATGACCGAAACCGTGTTGGAAAACTGGTCCGACGTGTAGAATCGGTCTCGTGTACTTACGGCGATGTCGGCTTTATCCGCGGCGCCAGGAGCCTGTCCTGCCGAGGCAGACAAAGTCGTTGCGAGCAGGATGCAGGCCGAGAGCTGGGATTTCATGTCAGAATTCCTTATTCTTTGTTCTGATCTATGTGAACTGGTGCGAGCGAAGGCTGTGACGATGCGACTGGAATTGTTGTCAGTTGGCGTTTCATGACCTCGATTTCCTGGAGTTGTTCGACGATGATGGCTTGCGCCAGCCGACGCAGCACCGGATCCTTGCCGAACTGCAACTGGATGCGGGCCATATCGATCGCACCCTGATGATGCGGAATCATCATGGCGGCGAAGTCGCGGTCGTAATCTCCGCTTGACGGACCCGACATGTCGCGCTCCATTTGCGCCATCGCACGTCCCATCTGGGCGTCGAACGATTGATCATTCACCGCCACTGAAGTGGTTGACATGTGGTGCATGTGTCCATCGCGGGCGTAAACCGCGCCGACGAAAGTAAGCGCGGCGCCGAACGCGAGTGCTAATTTGTATCTCGCCATGTTTTCCTCGTTTTTCTTGATGAGGCGAAGACGCTCCAGCAGCAGTAAAATTCCACGAGCTTTGACGGCTTTTCGTCACGATAGCGTGAGAGAAAATCAGTCCACCAACGGAATAATCTCCGGCGACCAGCGTCTGCTAAAGGTTGACATCAAAAAAGGAGATAGCCGTGAAGACACTTTTGCTTTCGACAGCCTCGCTTGTGCTGCTCGCTGGAACCGCATTCGCTGGCCCTGCCGAAGACATGGCAAAGGCGCGCATCGATGCCATTGCCAAGGGCGATGTTGCTGCCATTACCTCCGCCTATGCCGAAGGCGCCACGTTGCATTGGGTTGGTGGCCCGCTCGACGGCAGTTACATGGGTTCTGACAAACTTAAGGAGGTCTGGGGTAAGTTCACCAAGGCTCAGGGTGAACAAAAGGCCACGGTCGCGGCCATCGCCGAATCGTCCAATCCGAAGGGTGCAACGGTGACTGCTAATGTCGCGTTCGCAGGCAAGAACACCGTCAAGGTTCGCTATGTTATGGTGTACCGTGACGGAAAGCTGGCAGATGAAATCTGGCAGGTCGATCCGACGGCTACCTATTAAAAATCCCGGATCGGCCGGCCAAACCAGTTCGGCCGATCCAACCTAGAGGCGGAGCCTTGGACGAAACCGCGATCCATCTGGAACAGCATATTCCCGCCCTGCGGCGTTATGCTTATGCGCTGGTCAAGCAAAACGATGCAGCGGATGATCTGGTCCAGGACTGTCTGGAGCGGGCGGTCGGGCGATGGCACTTACGCCATCGCGATGGCAATCTCAGGGCTTGGTTACTCACGATCCTCCGCAACCAGTTCATCAATACTTACCGTCAGAGACGACGGCGTGGTGTTCACTTTGCATTGGAGGATGTCGTGGAGCCCGAGACTACCGATTCCGCGCCAGACAGTAGCACCGCGATAAGGGATATCTTCGCCGGACTGGATACACTGCCGGAAGAACAGAGGTCGGTGATCCTGCTCGTTGGCGTCGAGGATTTGTCTTACGATGAAGCAGCTCGTGTTCTCGGGCTCCCCGTCGGCACAGTGATGTCGAGACTGAGCCGCGGCCGCGCCAAATTGCGGGAATATCTGGAAACCGGCCGCATCGCCGTGTTGCGGAGAGTAAAATGACCACGCCCGGAATTCCGATCGGAGAGGATGATCTTCACGCTTATGTCGATGGGCGACTTCTTCCCAATCGTTTGGGGGTCGTCGAAGCCTATCTGAAGGCAAACCCGGGAGCGGCGGCTCAGGTCTCGGCTTGGCGCGCCCAACGTGAGACGTTGCGTGACCAATTGGCGGCTAAAGCCAGCGAACCGATCCCAGCGCGCCTCCGCATATCAAGCATCCGTGCGATCCGACGACAGCGCCAGTTGCAGCGCCTCAAACTGGTCGCAGCCTCGGTCCTCCTTCTTGTTGCTGGCGGCGGTATTGGCTGGATGGCAAGAGGCGATTGGTCTGCGCTCAGGTCGGCCCAGCCTGTTATGGTTAGCGACGCAATTTCCGCTTACAAAACCTTCGTCGTCGACGCCAGCCACCCGGTCGAAGTCAAGGCAAGCGAGCAGGAACATCTGGTGAAATGGCTCTCAAATCGGCTTGGCAAGCCGATCAAGTCGCCCGATCTCACCATGTTCGGCTTTCGTTTGATGGGAGGGAGATTGTTGCCCGCTTCCAGTGATGGGATCGCTGCGCAGTTAATGTACGACGACGACCAAGGCACTCGTCTCACGCTTTATCTTCGCAACGGGGAGACGGGCGAAACAAGCTATCGCTTTCTCCGCGAGGGGAACGTCTCGGCATTTTATTGGATTGACGATGGACTCGGGTTTGCTTTGTCGGCCGCAACTAGCCGGGAGCGGCTATTGCCAATTGTAGAGGCGGTATACCGGCAGGTACAGCCTTCACGGTGAGCTTGAGGACTACCGCTTATAATGTGACTGAAGGCGAGAAGCTCTTCGTCACATACATCGCAGTTGATTGTGAACAGCCGTTTGCGCGACAGCACTTGAGCCTTTCGCAACTCTTTCGAACGAGAAAATTCGGTCGCGTCTTAGTCAATGGACCGGCAATCGTACTGTAGCACTTAATCCATTCGAATTTCCTCTGTTGATCAACGTCAGCGATCCATCAATTCTGTGGATCGCAATATCCACGATGGCAAGGCCAAGACCGCTGCCGGATGTGCTCTTGTGCCGACCACGAAAGAAACGAGATTTGACAAGGCTCAATTCGCTTTCCGGAATGCCGGGTCCGTTGTCTTCGACTGTGACCTCTAAAGAAGTGATGCTGTAAGTTGCTTTCCACACAACATCACCGTCCGCAGCGGAATGGTTTAGTGCGTTCTCATGCAGATTGCGTAGAGCTATTTCCAACAAATCCCTTGCCGTTTTTACACTGGCATTCTGAAGCGATTCTTCAAGCATGATACGAAGGCCCGGCCGTGCCGGCGTGTCGGAAACTATCCCTGAAACCAGCTCGTAGATATTGACCTCTTCCGTCGCTTCCTCTTGAGAAAGCGTGTCAAGCCGAGCGACTGTGAGTAGTTGCCTAGATAGTCGAGATATTCGGTCGACAGACAAGACGATATTGTTAAGCGCCGTATTCCGTTGCGTTAGATCGCTCGTTCCGATTGCAATTTGTGCCTGTAGCTTCAATCCGGAAATCGGCGTGCGAAGTTCATGCGCAGCGAACGCCGTGAAATCGCGCTCGCGCTGGCGGGCGGCATCAAGTCGCGTGAATAGACCATTCAAGGAATTTGCAAGAGTGGCGAGCTCAGGTGGAGCGTGACTAACATTGAGCGGGCTGAGATCGTCGACCCTCCGCTGCTTCAAGTCGACCGCCATCGCTTGCAATGGAAAAAGTCCTCGGCCGAGTATGCTCCATGTCAATAACCCAAGCAGCGGTACGATAAGCAGCGCGGGCCACAGCAGCCCTCGGATGAGATCGCTGACCAGTCTCTCTCTGAGGCCGAGACGATCGCCAACCAGTACGCGGATGTTCTTGTCAGGATCCGATATGGCGTAGACACGCCAGGTTTCTCCGTCGACGAGCCGGTCGGCAAATCCGTCGTCATCGCCGCTTAGGCTATTACTCGGTGCTCCGCTGGACCGCGCCATCAGCCGCCCGTCCAGCGACCATATCTGGCAAGAGAGCTGGCGCTCATAACTAGCGGTTTGCAGAGATTTCGTGTCAGGAAATGCCAGTGCGGCTGGCACGCCGGTGCCGCTGTTGGCAAGCGAACTCACCATCCGAGCCGCCTCCTGCAGTCGGGTGTCGAGTACATGTTCGACTTCTTGGCGAGTTTGCAGAAAGATCCAGGCGCTGGCACACAGCCAAACGAAAACGGTCGCCATTACCAGAACGACGAACAAGCGTCCCCTGATTGACCTGACCATTTTCATTTACAGGGCCGCATCCGGTAGCCGATGCCGCGCACTGTCTCGATGTAGTCACGGCCAATTTTGTTGCGCAGATTGTGAATATGAACCTCGACTGCGTTGCTCTCAACCTCCTCCTGCCACCCATAAAGGCGCTCCTCCAGGTTCACCTTGGACGCGATAGTCCCAGGGTGCTCAAGAAGTGTTGCCAGAATGGCAAACTCTCGGCGGGACAGCTTAACGGGCTCAGAATTGACGCTTACCGTGAGTGTGGCGGGATCAAGCACAACCCCGTTGTATTGCAGTGTGGAGGTTGCCCGTCCTTCCTTCCGACGAATGATCGCCCGAACGCGCGCGCCCAGTTCCTCCAGATCGAAGGGTTTGCCCAAATAGTCGTCGGCTCCCGAGTCCAGCCCTTTGATCCGGCTCCTGACGTCATCAAGTGCCGTGAGCAGGAGGATGGGCGTCGTGTTTCCCGAAGAACGAAGTTTTTGGAGCAGGTCCAGCCCGGAGCCATCAGGCAACATGACGTCAAGCACAACGGCGTCAAAACGCCATGTTAAAATTGCGAGCAGCCCGTCGGTGCAGCATTCGGCAGTATCAACCGTCGCTCCCAGCATCGACAGTCCGACCTTCAGGCCGTCGAGCAGCACACGATCATCTTCTACGATCAGGATTCTCATGCTGCTCTCGTCATGGCCGTTTCTTTCCGCGGGCTAACTTAAGGCAGCCTTAAGGTGCCGTGATCGGGGCATGGTCTCAAGCAGCGGCGCCCGATGTCAGGTCACGCGAGCAGGCTTCGGCCACTGCGGTACAGCACATATACGGCCACGACGAAAATGAGGCACGCGAAGATCTTGTTCAGCGCTCCCTTCCTATCGGCCAGACGGACCGCGCTCTTCATACCGAAATAGCCCCCGATAGCTCCGCCAATTATGAACTCGATGGCGACCGGCCAATCGATCAATCCCGACCATGCATAATTGATGGCTGTCCCTGTTCCAAATGCTCCGACCGCGAAAAGCGAAGTGCCGACTGCTTTGATTGTCGGCATGCCGGTCGCCAGCACCAGGCAAGGCATGATCAGAAATCCGCCGCCAATGCCGAAGAAGCCGGATGCGACCCCGGCGAAGAATGCCGTGATCGCGAGGATCAGGTCCGCCTTGAATCCGGACGGCCGCTCAACCACGTGGAGCTTGTCACTTTTGCTCAACATGAGAGCGCCGACCGCGATCATCAGCAGGCCAAAAAAGAACAGCAGCCGATTTCCATCGATTGATTTCCCGAGCGTTGATCCCGTAAACGCGCCGACAATGCCGACTCCTGCGAACAACACCGCAGCTCGCCATCGTACGTTACCGGCCCGTGCATGCCCGATCAGGTTCACATAAGCATTAACGGCAACAGCAACCGCGCTGGTGCCGATAGCCGTGTGGGCGGGTGTCACGCCAACGAAATACAACAGCAATGGCGTGGCCAGAATGGAGCCGCCACCGCCGATGAGTCCTAAGGAGAAACCGACCAGGCTCCCGGATAGCGTGGCCAGAATTGCGGTAACATGGATCATGCGCGCGGCTATCTATTTCTGGATTTCGCTAACCGGTCATGCAGGATCATGCCGACCGACATAGCTGCCACGAACGCGAGAACGATGGGTAGGCCGAGCGACAGTGACGCGACGGCGGGGCCGGGGCAGAAGCCCGCTAGGCCCCATCCGAGGCCGAAGATCGCTGCGCCACAGAGCAAGCGAGCGTCAATCGTCGTGCCGCTCGGCAGGTTGAATGTATCGGCGAGTACGGGATGTCTCATCCGTTTTGAGATCTGGACGCCGATAGAAGCGACCAGAACCGCGCCGCATAGCACGAAGGCCAAGTTTGCGCTCCACGGGCCTGTAATATCGAGAAATGCTTCAACCCGGCCCGGATCCATCATCCCGGAGAACGCGAGACCGAAACCAAAAAGGACGCCGGAGGCAAGCCCGACCAGCAACCGAAGGATGCTCATATCCAGCCACCTGCGCGTTTGAGATAGACGGTCAGCACCGCGACGATCATGAAGACCGCAACGGCGGCCATTGATCTGGGCGACAGCCGTGCTAGGCCCGTAACCCCGTGTCCGCTGGTGCAGCCAGAGCCCAGCCGTGTGCCAAAGCCAACGAGCAGACCTGCGACTATGATAAGCGGAAACGATTGTGGTATCCGGACAAGCGGCCAGTCGCCAAGCACGGCGCGAAACAACAGGGGTCCAAGGATGAGACCGATGACGAATGCAAGGCTGACCCACAACTGACGATCGGCGCGTCCGAACAGAGACGCAAAGATGCCGCTGATACCAGCGATTCGCCCATTCAGGAGTAGCAGGATCAGGGAGGAGAGGCCGATCAGTATGCCGCCGATGAAGGAGTCCACATAAGTTGGAGCTATATGAGTCATCCGTGCGATCTTCCGCGCTGTTGCACTCTGGCAAACTGTGAAGAGCCAAGCGCCATTCGGGAGGAATGCTGGTCCGACTTCTGAGCAGGGAGGGATCGTGACCGAAGCAACGACCGCATTTCGTCGCTGCAGAATATCTCCTCGAGCGCGGCGATCAGGCGGGCCGCTCGGGCATCGGCAAGACTGTAGAACACCTGCTTGGCTTCGCGTCGCGTCGTGACGAGCCCCGCTTCCCGCAGCTCCGCCAACTGTTGTGAAAGAGTTGGCTGTCGAATTTCGAGCAAGTCTTCCAACTCGCCAACGGCGAATTCGCGGTGGACCAGACAACAGACAATCGAAAGACGATTTGGATTGGCCAAGCTCTTCATGAGATCGGCCGCGGCGCGGACGTTCTTCATCATTTCTTCGGCTTGAGGGGTCATTTCCAATAAGCGCCCTCGAGCGCGTTCAGCGGAATCTTCAGAAAGCGCCTCCCATCGTCTTCGGGCTCCGGCAGTCGACCTCCGCGAATGTTGATTTGCAAAGCATGCAAAATGAGGCGCGGCATCTCCATGTTTCGATCGCGCTCTTCGCGCAGCGCGACATACGACGCCTCGTCCTTGCCCACGATATGAACATTGTTGCGCTTCTGGTCCGCGACGGTGCTCTCCCAGGCCGGATCACGACCTCCCGGCTGATAGTCGTGCCCCGTGAACAAGCGCGTAGCGTCGGGCAATGACAGGATACGCTGTATCGTCTGCCACATTCGTCGAGCGCTCCCGCCTGGAAAGTCGCATCGCGCGGTTCCGCCGTCCGGCATGAACAGGGTGTCATGAATGAATGCAGCGTCGCCGACGACGTAGGAGATGGACGCAAGGGTGTGACCTGGCGAAAACAGCACAGACACCGGGATGTCGCCGATCTGAAAAGTTTCGCCATCTGCAAAAAGCCGGTCCCATTGAGAACCGTCTGCCGGCAAGCTTGGCCAATTGTAGATTTTCTTCCAAAGCGCTTGCACCTCTCCAACGTGGTCGCCGATACAGGTTCGGGCTCCGGTCTTTTCCTTTAGATAACGGGCTGCCGAGAAATGGTCGGCGTGGGGATGGGTATCCAATATCCACTCGACCGAAAGCCCGTTTTCTTGAACATACGCCAGGATGGCGTCGGCGCTCTTTGTTGCTGTTGCGCCAGACTTCTCGTCGAAATCAAAGACGGGGTCGATGATCGCGCAGCGACGAGTGCGGGGACACGAAGCAACGTACTGAATGCTGAACGTTCTCGGGTCATAAAACCCGCGTACGTCAGGTTTGGCGATTGATGACATCGTCATTTGGCGCTCTTGTCTCGCGTTTGGAAATACCAATCCGGCGCGGTTGCGCTTGGTTGATGATTCAAGACGTCCTCCAGCGATAGAGGGGCTGCGTCAATTACGGGATCGCCCAACTGCCAACCTTCGGGTGTCGATACTGCCTCTGCGTCGGAAGTTTGCAGGGCCAAGATCAACCGCAGAATTTCAGCGACTGATCGCCCAACGGACATCGGGTACCAACTGATCGCGCGGATGATTCCGTCGGGATCGATGACGTAACTGGCGCGGACTGTCGAACTGTCCAGCGCGTCGGGCCGAAGCATGCCGTATGCCCTGGCAATCGACATCGAGGGATCTTCGATCAGCGGAAATGTGACTGACACTCCGAACCGATCCTTGATCGATCGTACCCAAGCAATGTGCGACGACAGGCTGTCGATCGACAGCGCCAAAAGATCACAGTTCAGTTGCTGAAAAGCCGGGAACAGCTTGCTGAAGGTCACAAACTCGCTTGTGCATACCGGCGTGAAATCCGCGGGATGCGAAAAGAAGATGAGCCAGCGTCCCCGATAGTCCGCGAGAGACCTTTGACCCAACGTGGTCCGGGCTGTGAAATCGGGCGCGGGCGCTCCGATTGTAATCATCGCCGCGACGCCAGGGAGAGTTGGAGCAGTATTGGCGTCCATCA